>JALORD010000547.1 GCA_025459145.1 Pirellulaceae bacterium
TGCCGCGGACGCTTGATCCGGAATCGCTCGAGGACTATTTGACGCTCGGCGTCGTCGCCGGAACGCGGACGATCTTTCGCGGCATCGAAAAGCTCGCGCTGGGTCACACGCTGCTGGTCGATGCCGACCACTGGGATGCACTGCCGCGGTGCTACTGGCGGCTGGAGTTTGCGCCGGACCATTCGCGGAGTGCGGGCGAGTGGGCGGGCGCGGTGCGGGCCAAGCTCGACGAAGCGGTCGAGCGGCACCTGATCGCCGATGTGCCGGTCGGAGCGTTTTTGAGCGGCGGGATCGATTCGACGGTGATCACGGCGCTGGCCGCCGGAAAGACAGCCGAACCAATTCAGACGTTTTCCATCGGTTTTGGTGACGAGCGATTGAGCGAACTGCCGGACGCGCGCCGGACGGCCGAGATGTACGGCACGCGGCACGTGGAAGAGATCGTCACGGCCGACGCGGCCGAGCTGTCGTCACGGCCGACGCGGCCGAGCTGCTCGACGAGCTGTGCTGGTACTACGACGAGCCGTTCGCCGATTCGTCGGCGATTCCGACGATGCTGGTCTCGCGGCTGGCAGCCCAGCACGTGAAGGTGGTCCTCTCGGGAGATGGCGGCGACGAAGCATTCGGCGGGTACGCCCGCTATCCGCACGATTTGCGTGAAGCCGCGATTCGCGGCCGGCTGCCGGCCTGGCTGCGGCGGGGCGTGCTCGCGCCGCTCGGTCGCATCTGGCCGAAAGCCGACTGGCTGCCGCGGTGGCTGCGAGCCAAGACGACGCTGACAAACCTGGGGGCCGATGCCGACGCGGCGTATGCCAATACGCTGTCGATCTGCCGCCCGCCGCTACGGCGCTCGCTGCTGGCGGCCGATGTGGTACGCTCGCTCGGGGGGCACGAGAGCGAACGGCTCATGCGGGCGGCGTACCGCGAACAGCCGGGCGATCCGCTGTCGCGGATGATCGCGACCGACGTGGCGACGCTCTTGCCGGACGATTTTCTGGTAAAGGTCGACCGGGCGAGCATGGCGTATGGCCTGGAAGTGCGGCCGCCGCTGCTCGATCATGAACTACTCGAGCTCGCGGCGACAATTCCGTCGGAGTTCAAGATTCGCGACGGCCAAACCAAGTGGATTCTGAAACAGGCGTGCGGCGATCTGCTGCCGGCGGGGCATCTATCCCGGCCCAAGCGGGGGTTTGAAATCCCGGTCGATCGCTGGCTCCGCGGGGATTTGCGAGCCATGTTTCAGGACGCCGTACTCGGCACCAGCGGCCCGGCAGCCGACCTGCTTGATCGCCGCCGGGTGACGTCGCTCTTCGAGGAACATTGCCGCGGCCGGGGCCGTCATGGAGCGGTCCTGTGGTCGCTCTTGGTCCTCAGCCGCTGGGCCGAAAAGTTCCTCGCTCCGACAATATTCGATCCGGCAGAGCTCGCTCCGCCGCTTGCCAATAGAACACAACCGCAGCTCGTTTGATCGAAGGAAAGTGTCCGATGCAGATGCTCGAAACCAAATCCGATACGGCGGCTCGCTCGAGCGAAATTTCGCTCGTCGACCGGCTGGTGGCCTATGCCTCGATCGCCCGGCCCGATCACTGGCTGAAAAACGTCTTCATGCTGATCGGCGTGGTGCTGGCGTTTTTCTATAAGCCGTCGCTCTATGCGGGCTTCGAGTGGTCGAAGCTGTTGTGGGGCTTTGCGGCGACGTGCCTCGTGGCGTCGAGCAACTATGTGCTCAACGAGATTCTCGATGCGCCGACCGACGCGAACCACCCAGAGAAGCGCAACCGGCCTATTCCTTCGGGGCTGGTGAGCCTGCCGATAGCGTATGCCGAGTGGCTGGTGCTTGGGGCGCTCGGCTTCCTGATGGCCTGGATGGTCAATGGTCCATTTCTGGCCGCGGCCGTGTCGCTGTGGGTGATGGGGCTGATCTACAACATCCCGCCGATCCGCTCGAAGGAGCTGCCTTACATCGATGTGCTCAGCGAATCGGTGAATAACCCGATTCGCCTCGTACTGGGCTGGTTCGTGGTAACCGCGATTACGATTCCGCCGGTGTCGCTCCTGGTGGCGTACTGGATGGTCGGGGCGTTTTTCATGGCCTCGAAGCGATTCGCCGAGTACCGGACGATCAACGACAAGGAGCGGGCAGCCGCGTATCGCAAGTCGTTCCGCTTCTACAACGCCGACCGGCTGCTGGTGAGCATGTTTTTCTACGCCAGTGCGGCGGCGATGTTCCTGGGGATCTTTATCATTCGCTACCACCTGGAACTCATTCTTAGCATTCCGCTGATTGCGGGCTTCTTTGCCATGTATCTGCGGATCGCCTTGAAGCAGGATAGCGCCGCCCAGGCGCCAGAGCGGCTCTTCAAAGAGACGGGGTTGATGCTGTATCTCGTCGTCTGTGTGTCGGCGTTTGTGCTGCTGATGTTTGTGCGGATCAACGTGCTCTACGATTGGTTCAACGTGATCCCGTCAGATTTGCCGGCGCTATGGGAATTGTAGAATCGCGCCGCCAGTTCGCTTCTTCGAACGAATGACTGCTGAAGCATCCATCGCGAAGCCTGCAGCCCACGAGGGCGAAGCCGCGCCTGCCGATCGGGCCGAACTGTGGCGATTGGGGGCGCTCCTCCTCATCGGCCTTGTGGTGCGGCTCGTCATCCTGTGGAGATTCGCGGGGATCGGCGTCGCGATCGTCGATGAGCAGCATTACGACCAACTCGCCGTATCGATTGTCGAGCGAGGAGAATTCGCCTTTGCACCAGGGCAACTCACGTCGATCCGGCCGCCGCTCTATCCAGCAGTGGTGGCGGGTGTATATAGCGTCGCCGGAGTACAGAATTATCAAGCCGTACGGGCGCTACAGATCGCCATGTCGCTGGCCACGACGTGCCTCGTCTATTTGCTCGCCCGGCGCTTGTACAACGAGCGCGTGGCGCTCGTCGCGGCGGCGATTCACTGTTTCTATCCGTCGCTCCTCGGTGCTGGCGCGCTGGTGCTCACGGAGATTCAGTTCACGCTGCTCGTGCTCGGCTTCCTGGTCCTCGTCGAGCGGTATCTGAGTACTTCGTCGCGGTGGGCATTGGCCGGCGCGGGTGTCGTGCTGGGCTTGGCCGCTCTGACCCGCAGCGCGCTGTGGCTGTTTCCGCCCGTGGCGGTGATGTTCATTCTCGTCCTCGGCACCGACCGAAGGTGGCTTGGGCGGATCGCGTCTTCCGCGGCGTTAGTGGTCGCATTCGCGCTTGTACTCGCTCCCTGGACCATCCGCAACACGCGCTTGCAGCAGACCTTCACGACGGTCGACGTCATGGGGGGCCGCAACGTGATGATGGGGAACTATGAGCACACGCCGTGGCATCGCCCTTGGGCGGCCATCGACATGGACGGCGAGCAAGCCTGGCATCGCGTCCTGTCCAAACATCACGGCGGCTTCGCCGGCAAGACGCAGGGACAAATCGACAAGCTGGCGATGAAGTACGCGCTCGGCTACATGGCCGCGCACCCACTCGAGACACTGCAGCTCAGCTCGGCCAAGTTTTTTCACTTCTGGCAACTCGAGCGGGAGTTGGTCGCAGGCGCGAAGCAAGGTTTCTGGGGTCCGATCAGCACGCCCACCCTGTTGCTACTGGCCGCCGTTATCCTCGGGGCGTATGTCGCCACCATCGTTCTCGGAATCTTTGGCTTTGCGCTGGTTCCGCCACAGAATTGGCGGATGCACTTGTTCCTGCTGCTCCTCACTGCCTATGTGACGGCGCTGCACTGTGTGGCATTTGGCCATTCGCGGTATCACCTGCCGCTGATGCCGATTTTGATGATTTACGCGGCAGCGCTACTCGTGAACTGGCGTAAGGTAGGCTCA
>JALORD010000548.1 GCA_025459145.1 Pirellulaceae bacterium
AGCCATGACGACGTGCTTGTCGGTCAGGACGGGCGAAGTGCCGTGGTCCCAGAAGAGCGTGTCCTTGCCGAACCGAGCGACGAGATCGGTCTGCCAGCGAACGCGGCCGTCGAGTTCCACCGCGGCGAGCGTCCCGCTCTTGAAGTACACGAACACCGCTTCGCCATCGGTCACGGGCGAAGCGTTGCTGCCGGAGCCATTGCGATGCTTGCCGGCATCCTCGGGACCGAAAACGGTCCGCCACTGCTCTTTGCCGGCCAGATCAAACGCCAGCACCGCGTCGCGTCCCTCGGCCGGCGCGGTCAAATAAATCCGCTCGCCCAGGCAGATCGGCGTCGAGCACCCTTTGCCGGGGAGCGGCGTTCGCCAGAGATATTTGTCAGCGCCGAACTCAACAGGAAAGTTCCCCGCGTCGACGCTGCCGGCGGCCTCGGGACCGCGCCACGAGCGCCACTCGGCGAGATCGGCGCCGTGTGCGCCCGAGCGTGTGAGACAAACCAGCGCGGCCGTCAGCATGAGTCGGTAAATGTTGGTCATGGCATCTTGATCCATGGTACGAATGAACAGGAGAGGCGTTTCAGCATACTTGCTTGCTGCGGCGCTAGAAACTGCACCCCCAGGCTTTCGGCGTGTTCGCACAACCGCTCTGAGTTGACTTCGCCAATCGGGCGGGTGTACCGTAATTGCTTCGCACACGGTCATTGTTGAGTTGTGGGGACGCGACGATGCTTCGTTCTCTCCCTGCGTTGCTGGCGGTTGGCCTGACGCTTTCCGCCGTGCTGATTGCCGGTTGTCAGCCCACCGGTAACTCGGCGACTTCCACAACCACTCCCGGACCAGGAAATTCGGAATCCGGTGCGCCTCCACCGCCCCCCGGAGCGACTTCAACTCCAAGCGCTGCCAGCTCGCCCGACAGTGATGCCGGGGCCGCCTTGGCGGCTGCGTTTCGGCAGGCGCATGAGCAAAAGGATGTCGAAGGCCTGCTCGCGCTCTATGAGCTGAACGGCACATCGGCCGACATGCGGGAGACCATTCGCGAGAATCTGGAGGCGTCGCTCCCTTACCCGATCACAAACATCGCTCTCGCCTCCGCGCCTCCCGGCCAGCATGGCCCGCGGACCGAAGGGGGCATTCGCTGGCGGCCGAGCCTCGAAGTCGCCCACCTGCTGACGATCGACTTCGATACGTCGCGAGCCCCGCCCGACGCCTTTGCCGCGAACCAGCTCGTTCTCACCGTTGGCGAGAAGGGAGGCCGCTATTTGATGACCGCGCCTGTGAGGGAGTAAGCGGCGGAGCTTGACGTTGTACTTGAGTCGCAATCTCGTGGGGAGAACCATGCAACTCGAACAATATCCGGTCGATGCGCCGCTCGCGGCAGACGTGGAGATCGTACAGCCGCTCAGCTATCGCGAGGAGTTTGGCCTCCGCGGCTTTCGCAAGCTGCTGGCTGCGATGCTGATCCTGGCAGTGACGGTGATTCCGTCGCTGAGCGCCTGGCAGCGGGGACCCGCGGCGGCTGACGACGCAGGAGCCTTTCCGCGGGGAGCGTTCGGGCCCCGCGCCGACTTCCCGGCCGGCCGCTTCGGTCGTCCCGGGGGCAGGTTCGCCGATCAACAGGCGGGGGGCGGTTGGAATGTGCTCGGCGTCATCTGGTCGGCGATGGTTCGAGGGTTTGTGACCGTCGCGACCACGCTGCTTCTGATGCTCTACTATCCGGCGTCGGGCTTCAAACGCTACGCCCTGCTGGCGGGCCCGCTGATCGCACTCCTCGTGCCGGCGGCGATCGCGCTGTATCTCCGCGGTCGGCAGGAGGTTTACAACGTCGAGCTGGCACTGGTTGCGTGCGTGGCCATGCTTCCCGGCGTAGGACTGTATGTGCTGCTCACCTGGCGAAAAGCCCAACGGCTGGGGATGGTTTGGTAGCCCCGCGGTAGCCGAGCGGCAGTGGCAGAGTACTGAGTTGACTTCGCCGCGCGAGAGCGGTTAGCTTGCCCCTAGCGAACAGACTTCGTGGAGGCGGCATTCACACGAGGTATCGTTTCATGAAATGCTCTCTGGCAGCGCTCGCCGTGATCCTTGCCTTCTGTCCTCTGGCCTGGGGCCAAACCGCGGCAAAAAAAGCCGCGAAAAAGGACGACCTGTTCGGCAAGACGAGCGGCACACCGGAACTTGTCAGCCGCCCGCTAGGCAAGGAGCGGCTGGCACTCGACGATGCCGAGAAGATCTTCGTCACGCCGCTCGATCTGCCCGCCGAGCAGGTGCTCGACACGATCGTCTATGGCAAGGACGGACAGCACGCCTTTCTGGCCACGAAAGACGGCGTGCTGCACAAGGTCTCCGTCCCCGAGCTCGTCGAAGTCGCCCGGCTGGAGATCGGCAGCAGCGGAGCGCTTGGCCTGTCGCGGGCCGGAATTGTCGCGGCAATCGAGGCGCCGCCGGCGCTCGTCGTCATCGACGAAACATCGCTCAAGGTGAAGAAGCGGATTCCCGTCGCGGGCGCGACGTACGTGACCTGCGCTCCGGCGAACAACCTGGCGATCGCCTGCGCCAATCGCGAGCGGAGCGAGGCGGTGTACATCGTCGATACGGGACGGGGGACAGCCGTCGCCCGCACGGCTCATCAGGTGACGGCCGCCCGAGCAGCGGCAAGCGCTCGACGCACGACGACTTTCTCGGACTTTGGCTATCCGACGCTCACACCGGACGGCAAGCACCTCGTCGTCTGCTCGTCCGAGGGGCTGCACCGCCTCGCGGTGAAGGGGACGAATCTCGCGCTCGAAGAATCGGGTCCGCGGATCGGCCAGAATCCGCAGGGGATCGAGCTGAGCATCGATGGCCGCTACGTCGCGCTCCCCTCGGGCGGCGGCAACTCGGCCGCCCCCGGACATCCCGAGGTCGGCTACGGCACGTACATCTATGCGCTCGGCAACCTGCAGTCGCCAAAAATCGGCATCAAATCGGGCGCCTACCCGCGGGAGCTATCGCTCGATCCGATCGCCAAGCTCATCTATGCCCAGAACCACGAACATCAATTGCTCGTGATCGATACGGCTGGCGTCGAGCAAGGAAAGTACAAACTCGATCCTCAAGGGGGCGACGTCCGCGAGTTCGCGCTGCATCCCGAGGGACGACAGATGCTGGTGCTGATGGAACAGGCGCTCGTCTGGGTCGAGATCGAGGAGTGAGGCTAGGGGACGGAGGACGGGGAACGGGGAACGCGGCAGTACGCTGCGTCGCACAAAGTGGGTCGGCGAGGCCCTTCGCCGACCGGCGCCGCAAGTAGACGATCCACTTGCCGGAAGCAAATGCTCACACAGAGTCACAGGGGCACAGAGTTACAGGATCGCGGGCTGTAGTCGTTGCCGACCTCTGTGTCTCCGTGCCCCTGTGTGAGAATCTTCCCTCGCACAGATGCGATTTTGGCACACTAGACGTCCTCGCGCGCCTTGAATCT
>JALORD010000125.1 GCA_025459145.1 Pirellulaceae bacterium
TTTCGGGCCTGCAAGGTGCGGGTCGAGCATGAACCGGAGCAGGCTCATCGCCACCTGCACCACATCACCGAGCGGATCGACGCCAGCAGCGTCCTCACGCCGTCGCAGAAGGATCTCGCCAAGCGAATCTTCACCTGCATCGGCGAAGCCGAGGCGAAGGTCCACGGCACGACGATGCGGAAGGTCCACTTTCACGAAGTCGGAGCGGTCGATTCGATCGCCGACATCGTCGGGTGTGCCGTGGGTATTTCGCTACTAAGCGTCGACCGGATTGTTTGCTCTCCGGTACCGACCGGAACGGGGCACATCGAGATCGAACACGGCCGCGTGAGCGTTCCGGCGCCGGCAACAGCCGAAATTCTCCGTGGTGTGCCGCTGGCCGCTTCCAGCGTGCCGTTTGAGCTGACGACACCGACCGGCGCGGCAATCGTCAAAACCGTGGCCGATGAGTATGGTCCGCTGCCGCCCATGACGATTTCGTCGATCGGCCTGGGAGCCGGCGATCGCGAGTTGAAGCAGCAGCCCAACATCCTCCGGCTGATCCTGGGCGAGGCGACCCAGGAACTGGCCACCGATCAGGTGTGGGTGCTGGAAACCAACCTCGACGATACGAGCGGCGAGATCATCGGCCACACGACGACGAAGCTTCTGGAAGCCGGGGCACTCGACGTCTATTCGACAGGCATCCAGATGAAGAAAAACCGGCCGGGAGTGCTCCTGTCGGTACTGTGCGGGATCGAGCTGGTCGGCAAGATGGAAAAGATTTTGTTCCGCGAGACGGGGACGCTCGGCGTCCGCCGCTGGCAGGCGTGCCGGCACAAGCTCGAGCGGCGGCCGCACACGGTCGAGACGCCGCTCGGCCCGATCGAAGGGAAGCTCGCCGTGTTGCCGGACGGCGAAACGAGCTTCTCGCCCGAATTCGAAGCGTGCCGCCGTGTCGCCGGCGAAAAGAACTTGCCGCTCCGCGATATCTACGAAGCGGCCCAGCGGGCGTTTGGCGCAGTCTCGTAGTCACGGACAAAACGCCGATCTGCGTGACCTGATGACGCCAATTCAACTACGCCGAAGGCGTTACAGAACATAGCCCGGGGTCGCCGGTCGTCCGGCGCACCCCGGGTTAGCGAGCGCCAACATCACATACGCTGAAAGCGTTTTACAGATACGGTCGACGTGGCGGTAAGTTGGTTACGTCGCGGATGCCCGATCCTGTAAAACGCTTACAGCGTTTGGGAAACACATTGCACTGTCCCCAGGGTGCGCCGGAATACCGGCGACCCTGGGCTTTGTTGTGTTACGCCGTTGGCGTAAGGCATCAGCGTTTTTCCGCTGACTTACAGCAGCTCGTCGAGTTCTTCCACCCGCTTGGCAAAGTGTTTGAGGGCCGTCTCGATGGGGGCCGGCTTCCGCATGTCGACGCCGGCGTCCTTCAAGAGATCAAGCGGGTCCTTGGAACAGCCGCCGGCGAGGAAGCCGAGGTATTCGGCCAGTTCCTGCTTCCCGCCGCTGAGGACCCGCTGACTGAGGGCGATCGCCGCCGACAGGCCCGTCGCGTACTTGTAGACGTAGAACGCCCGGTAGAAGTGCGGGATTCGCAGGCATTCGAGCGACAGCTCGTCGTCGAGGGCGAAGTCCGGGCCAAAATACGCTTCGAGCAGTTTCCGATACGCGGCCTTCAGCGACTCGACCGTGAGCGGCTCGCCCGCCTCGGCCATTTCGTGCGTGACCTTTTCGAATTCGGCAAACATCGTCTGCCGAATGATCGTGCCGCGGATGTCGTCGAGTTCGCGGTTGATCAGGTACGCCCGCTCGCGGTCGTCCTGGGCCTGCGAGAGCAAGTGATGGCTGAGCAGCTCTTCGTTGAACGTGCTGGCCACTTCGGCGACGAAGATCACATAGCCGTAGTACTGGTACGGCTGGTTCCTGGCGGAGTGCCAGGTGTGCATCGAGTGTCCCGCCTCGTGGGCCAGCGTGAACACGTCGTTGAACACCTCGGGGCTGTAGTTCATCAGGATGTACGGCGGGCTATCGAAGCTGCCGCTCGAAAAGGCCCCGCTCTGCTTTCCCTGGTTCGGATAGCGGTCGCACCAGCGGCCGGTCGTGAGACCTTCTTCGAGCACGCTGCAATACTCGCTTCCCAGCGGCGCGAGCGATTCGACCACGAGCTTGACCGCCTGGTTCCAGTTCCGCTTCACCTCCAGGTCGCTGAGGATCGGCACGTACGTGTCGTAATGGTGGATGTCCTTGAGCTTCATCTTCCGCCGGCGGACGTCGTAGTAGCGATGGACCGCGGGGAGGTGCTTGCGGACCGTGCTGATCAGGTTGTCGTAAACCGACTGCGGCACGTTGTCGGGAAACAGGGCCGCTTCGAGCGACGACTTGTAGCCGCGGACTTTGGCGTAGTAGACATCCTTGTGGATCGAGCCGGTCAGCAAGGCGGCCAGCGTGTTTTCGTGACCGACGAACTGCTGGTAGTACTGGTGGAAGGCGTTCTTGCGGACGGACCGCTCGGGCGAGACGAGCAGCTTGCTGAATGTCGAGTTCGACAGTTCGACCTCTTCGCCTTTCTCATTCTTGACGAGGCCGAACTTCATGTCGGCATCGAGCAACTGGCGAAACGCCTTGCTCGACGCGCCGGCCATCTCCCCCTGCATCGCGAGCATTTCTTCTTCGCGAGCATTAAGCGTGTAGGGCTTGAAGCGAATCAGCCGTTCGAGCGCAAGTTTCCACGGCGCCATCTCCTTGGCGGCCAGATACTGCTCGAGCGTCTTTTTCGGCAGGGCCAGCACTTCGGGGCGGATGTAGCTCGCCGCCTGCGAGGCCCGCGTCGCCAGGTTGGTGAACCGGGCGACCATCGCCTGATAACTGCTGTTGGCCTGATCCTCGGTCAGCCGCAGATGCGCATAGCCGCCGACCCGCTCGGCCAGCCGATCGAAATCGGCGTCGAACCGCAGGCAGTTGGCAAGCGACTTGGCACTCTCCTTCAGCTTGCCGCGAAACTTGGCAAAGCCGGCGATCTGCTTGTCGAGTTTCGTGAACATCTCCTCCCACTGGGCATCGCTCTCGCACATCGGCGAAAGATCCCAGGTATCGGCCGCTTTGACGCCAGAACGCTTCGGGAGGCGGAGGACTTTAGACATGGCGGGCGACTTAGTTCAAGGTTCAAGGTTGAAAAGTTCAGCGAGCGGGCGATGCGGGTACAGCCAAGACCAAGTCAACTTGGAACATTGAACCTGGAACTTTGAACTTGCCCGCTACCACCGCAGGACACCCGTGCCCCACGCCAGTCCGGCGCCGAAGCCCGAGATGAGGACATGGTCGCCGCGGCGGATACGGCCGGCCCGCTGGGCTTCGTCGAGGACGAGCGGGATGCTGCCGGCCGACGTGTTGCCATACTGATCGAGGTTCACCGCGATTCGCTCGGGCGGCAGTCCGAGCGCCTCGCCCGCCGCATCGAGAATCCGCTTGTTGGCCTGATGCAACACGACGAGCGCGAGGTCGCTGGCCGAGAGCCCCGCCGCCGCCAGCGACCGGGCAACCGAATCGGCCAAGAGGTTTACCGCCCATTTGAAGACGGCCCGACCCTCCATCTGCATGTATTGCCGCCCCGCGGCGATCGATTCGGCGGTCAGCGGTTCGCGGGAACCGCCGCCGGGAATGTGTAGCATATCGGCCCCCTGGCCATCAGCGCCCAGCGAGTAGGCCAGAAAACCCTGCTCGCCGCTCCCAGCGCCGAGCAGCACCGCGCCCGCGCCGTCGCCAAAGAGCGGAAACGTTTTCATGTCGGACGGGTTCACCGCGCGGCTCATGACATCGCTGCCGATCACGAGCACCCGCCGCGCTCCGCCCGTCTTCACGAACTGCATGCCGGTTACCAGGGCATACATAAACCCGGCACAAGCGGCCCCCACATCGAACGCCGCGGCGCGGATTCCCAATCGTCCCTGCACGCGGCAGGCGGTCGATGGCGCCGGACTGTCGGGCGTCATCGTCGCCACAATGACACAGTCGACGTCGGCAGCCGCTTCGGCCAGCGAGCCCCCTGCGCCGCGCAAGAGCCCCTCGGCCTGCGCCGCGTCGAAACAGCGGACAGCCGCTTCGTAGCCCAGGTCGCTCGCCGCCACGCCGTCGGCTGCCCGCCGGCGGGCCAGAATGCCGGTTCGCTGCACGATCCAATCGGCGTCATACCCAAACTCAGCCAGGTCGGCGTTGGTGACCACTTGTGGCGGAACGAACGAGCCAGTCGCCAGGATCTGCACGCCGGTGAGCGAAGGGAGCCAGCGCGGCTCGGAGGTATCGGCCATCGGTCGAACCCGGGAAGATGCCGGGGCAGCCGGTGCAGGGTTCGATGCGGGTGAAATCCTCACTCTCGATTCCGCCACAGTGTCCATGAAGTCGCCCATTCGCCAGAAACCTGCGCCCGTGCGGCCTTCACCGCGTGTTACGCTTTTATACCGGTCGGGCGAAAAGTCGGATAGTCGCACGCGGCCGCTTGCCCCGCTCCCCGGGAAGGGTAAAACGAGCGACAGTGCCAACCCTGCGGTTTCCCGCGAATGAATCTGCCTAAACCAAAGCCGCCCAGACCTTTACGCCTCGTCGCCGACCCGCTCATCGAGCAGGCCGAGCGACTGGTCGCCCGCGTTCACACGGAGCTCCCCTCGCACGACGGGCTGGCCCGGGCGGCTGCCGGCGTGGCCGCCGCCGCGATCCAGGCCGAGCGGGTCTCGCGGTCGATGAATCGGCTCTTCAGCATTCACCGGCTGCCAGTGTTCTTTTTGGCCGGGGCACTGCTGTGCCTGGCGCTGTGGATCTACTGGCAATTTTTTCATGTTTCGACGCTGCGGATCGCGCTGCCTGATCGGGATGCGGCGGCCATCCGCAAGGTTGCGTCCGGCAAGCGAGTGAGTTTCCGGCAGGTCGAGGTTCCCGGTTCGCACGAGGCGCTCGAGCAGGTGATTAGCGGGCAGGTCGATTTGGCGTTCGTCCAGGGAGGGTTTGAGATTCCGCCGGAGCTGCCGCGGCTGGAGACGCCCAGTCCCGAACTCGTGCTGTGGATGGTCCGCGATTCGGTCAATCGGCCCCGCGATGTTCGCCACATACTTACGTCGCTCTCGGGCGAAGGGAGCCACACCGTAGCCCAGGCGTTTGTTGCCGCCTGGCACGACGAGCAGGCCGCTGTGGCGGAGGGAATCGGTGAGGCCGAGCAAAAGCCGCCGCCGGTCGAGTATGTCCACGATTGGCGCGACCTGACGCTAAAGCCCAACTATGAGGTGCCCAGCGAAATTGACGCGGTGCTGGTCGTCAAAGATCCGTCCGACGACCGGACGCTGGCCGGGATCGCCCGGCTGTCGTGGGCGGGGTTCCGACTCCAATCGCCGAACCTGGGAGCGCGGGCCGGCCGCTACGACTATCTCGCTCCGACAACGATCGCTCAGGGCTTTCTGTGTCCCGATCCGGCAATTCCCGCGGGGCCGATTCCGACGTATAGCGTGAAGACGTATCTCGTCGCCCGGCAGGGTCTCACGCCGCGGCTACTGGCCGAGGCCGCCCACGTGCTCGATGCACGGCCCGCCGCGATCACCGACGGCCAGTTCGACCCGACGACCAGCGACACGAGCGATATCTTTCAGGGAATCGAGTCTTTCCTGGGAATCATCGTCAACATCGGTCTGGCGTTTCTCGCGCTCCTGGGGCTCGATGTGATGATGTACCGCAAACAGTTTCACGAGCTCAATTCGCTGGTGAGCCTGCTCAGCATGCTCCAGAGCAACAAGGATGTGCTGGGCCTGGCCGATCAGCGGCAGAAGACCGAGAACCTGCTGTACCTGGGCCTCGTGAGCGACCTGCTCGGCCTGATCAGCATGATCAGCAGCTACTACACGCAGGAGAACTCGTCGCTGCTGTTCAACAACCTGTCAGAAGTGATCCACCAACGGTGCGACGGCCTGAAGATCAACATCCAACTTAAAATCCTGCACGCCACCGTCGATATTCCGCGACTGTCGGTCGGGGCGGGCGTCGCGGCCATCGATGAGGTGTAGCGCGGCGCAGCCGCCCTGTCGCGGCGACGATTACTTCACGGATTACATCTCTGCCGGCGCGGTCTGAAACGGACTCCCTCCCAGCGGCCGCGTCATGCTGAGGCGATAGCCGAGCGACCGGGCGACCCAGAGCGTTCCCGCGCCGACAAAGGCAAAGCCGCAGACGGCGCTTGTCATCATCAGGATGATCTCGTTGTTCGACGGTCCCGGCATGGCGAGCCCGTAGGAGATCCAGATCAGCGCGGCCGAGGCGATCCCCGCCAGCGAGCCGAGAGCCGCTAAAACTCCCAGTGCGCCGATCCAGGCGCGGCGCACGCCGAGCGTCAGATAGACAAGCAGGACGACCAGGACCGACCCGCAGGCCGCCGAACCACAGGCAATGCCCCAGGCCAGCCAATACTGGGCCTCTGGCGTATCTTCCGGCTTGCCCATCCGGAGCGCTCCGAGACTGGCCGCGACGATGAGCGTCGCCACGATCATGTCGCGAATCGAAAACTGGTCGACGGGAGGCGGGTCGGCTTCGTGCGGCGCTTCGCCGCGCGTGGTCGGGACAATCCGCCAGTACAGATAGAATTTCGCTCCCCATGCAGCCAATTGCACCGCCAGAGCCAGTGCGGGAAGACCCAGGAGGATCATCGGACCCATGTCGTCAGACGAGTTTGAGTATTTGAAATCGTCGGCGAAGGCAATCAGGTAGCCAAGTAGCCAGGCCGAGTATGCCGTGTAGGCCAGTCCCCAGTGCCAAATCAGGCGCACCCACAGCGACCCCGCTCCCCACACGGCCAGAATCGCCAAGAGGGCCGCCTGGGCCCCGATCGAACCCAAAGTCGCCAAGAGAAAACTGAGCCCAACGGCGAAACCGGGCCCCGGCTCAATGAGATCTGCCGCGGGAGCGAGCAGTCCGTTCCCGATGGCCGCCACCAAAAGCGCGATGGCAATCGTGAACGTCAGTTTCCAGAGCCCCGGATCGGTTTCTTCCTTCTGCAACTGCTCGCGCAGCGGCTTGGACACCGCCAGCGCAGATCCCTCTCCGTCCGCTTGCCAGAGTTTGGCGTCGGCACGCGTGGCGTAGGGATAGTCTTCGTGAGTCATCACGGCGCTCGACGAGTAGGAGTCACTGCCGCACTGGCCGGCTGGTTACCAGACGATAGCCCATGCCCCGCGCGACGCCCAGCGTTCCCGCGAGCACCAGGAAGAACCCAGCGACGAGCGAGCCCATCATTGTCGCGACCAGGGGATCCGACATGCCTGGCGGGCTTGTCGCTATCACCAGGACTGTGGCCAGACTCGCCAGAACGGCCGCCAGCACAGCGAGCAGCACGACGACAAGCCAGACATGTCGCGGGGCAAGCGTGAGATAGACGATCGCCAGGATCAGCAGCGAGGCGACGGCCGCGATACCTCCAATGATGGCGCACAGTTGCCAGTAGCCGAGGTCGGTCAAACTGGCGGGCCTCGACATGCGAACCGCCGACAGGCAAACGGCGACAATCAGCGTCCCGAGGATCATATCGCGAATGGCCAAAGGGGGTGTCCGCTCCTGCTCGGGGCTGGCGATGTTCGGAGTCCCCTGGTCACGCGGTTCGGGCAGCGGAGCGTCGGTTTCCCCTTCGATCTGCCACCCCAAGTAGATCTTTGCAAACCACAGGCCGCTTTGGCAAACAAGAATGAGGAGCGGAAGGCCCGCCAGTGAAGCGAATACTTCAGCGACCGGAAACCGGCCCCTCCCGAACATGTCGGCGAAGGACGCCGCAAATCCCGCGTACCAGGCGGAAAACGCCGTCGCGGCCAGTCCCGTGATCCAGATCCATCGCATCCAGAGGGGACCCGGACCCCACACGGTCAGCACCGCGAGCAGCGCCGTTTGAGCTCCCATCGAACCGACAAGGGCCATTCCGAGTCCCAAAGAAGGGGTTAGGAGCGGACCGGGCCGCATCAGCCGGACGACCGGAAATAGAAGTGCATTGCCGACCGACGCGATGAGCACGGCTGCGATGACGACGATTGCAAATGTCGCCAGCGACGATTGCCCGTCCTCCTCCATGACGGCCGGCGTCGACGTGGGACCACGCCACCGCCACACGGTGCTCGGCGACTCAGGCGGCCGCACGACCGCATCGGGCCTCACGGCATAGGGATAGTCGTTGCCTGTCATGAGCGTCTCCGCTGGACCAAGAGCCGCAGTATAAGCGGTATTGTCTGAAGTTGCGTGCCCGAAATCCACCGAATTATTGCTCGATCAGGTATCGTTTGACCGTCGCCAAACGTCCGGTGACAATGGCCGCACGCGTCCTTCGATCCTTTGCGAGAAAGCCTGCGCATGTTCGCTCGCCGTTTGATTTTCAGATGTTGTTTTGCAGTGGGAATCCTCACGCTGCCCCTCGTGTCGCGCCCGGCTCTTGCCCAGGCCGAACCGGCAACGGCCAGGCCGCCGCTGAACGTCGTCTTCATCCTGGCTGACGATCTCGGCTGGGGCGAACTCGGCTGCTACGGCCAAAAGAAGATTCCCACGCCGAATATCGACGCTCTGGCGGCAGCCGGAACGCGGTTCACGCAGTTCTATAGCGGGGCGCCGGTCTGCGCTCCGTCGCGGTGCGTCCTGATGACTGGCAAGCACCTGGGGCATGCCGAGATTCGCGGCAATTTGCCAGCCAAAGCCCGGATGCCAGAGTTTCCCGAGGGGCAGTATCCGATTTCGGAAGGCGCCGTCACCATTGCGCAGCTCTTTCAGAGGGCCGGCTACGCCACGGGAGCGATGGGCAAATGGGGCCTGGGGCCGGTTGGCAGCACGGGCGAACCCAATCGCAAGGGATTTGACCTGTTCTTCGGCTACAACTGCCAGAGCGTCGCCCACAGCTACTATCCGCCGCACGTCTGGCGGAACCGCGAGAAAATCACAATCAACGAAAAGCCGATTCCGGGACACGCCAAGCAGCCCGACGGCGAGGTACGGATGGAGGACTGGATCGGCGAGACCTACGCCCCAAAGCTGATGATCGCCGAGGCGGTGAAGTTCCTCGATGCCAATCACGAGCGGCCATTTTTTCTGTATCTGCCGTTTATTGAGCCGCACGTCGCCATGCATCCGCCGGTCGAAGACGTGGCCAAGTTTCCGGCCGAGTGGGACGAGCGGGTCTACCGCGGCGACAACGGCTATCTGCCCCATCCGCGGCCGCGGGCAGCGTACGCCGCGATGATCGCCAGCGTCGACAACTACGTCGGCCAGGTCCTGGCGGCCCTCGAGCGGCACGGCGTGGCCGACCGGACGCTCGTCATCTTTTCGAGCGATAACGGCACGACTCTGCCGCGGCCGCAGGATCCAAACTTTCACGTCGGAGGGGCGGACGCCAGGTTCTTTAACAGCACAGCCGGCCTCCGCGGCTACAAGGGAAGCGTTTACGAAGGGGGCATTCGCGTGCCGATGATCGCTCGCTTGCCGGGACGCATTCCCGCGGGACGCGTCTGTGAAGCCCCGGGCTACTTCGCCGATTGGTTTCCCACGCTATGCGCCGCGGCTGGATTCGACGCGCCCGCGGACCTCGATGGCGAGAATCTGTGGCCGGTGCTGACTGGCGGCGACACGCCGAAAACGCGGAGGCCCATGGTCTGGGTCTTTCCCGAATCGGGCGGTCAGGTGGCAGTTCGCCTGGGGAACTACAAAGTCGTTCGCCAGGGGCTCAAGACCCGCCGGCCGGGCGCGTGGGAAGTGTACGATCTGGCGGCCGATCCGGGCGAATCGAAGGACCTGGCTGCCGAGCGTAGCGATATCATCGACCAGGCCCGCGAAGTCCTCCGCCGCGAAGTGAGCGACAACGAGATTTTCCCGCTCCCGATTCCCGATCTGGCGGCGACGCCCGTTCCGTAGTGACTGTGGCTACTCGGCGAGCCACATTCCGAAACCTCTCTCCGCTACGCATCATGCATTCACGAACCACGTTGCTTCCGCGGTGTCTTGTCGGCGCATTTCTTCTGCTGGGATCAACCACGGCGGAGACGCTCCTCGCCGCCGAACCCAGCCAGCCTGAGACACTGCGGCCCAACTTCATCGTTATCAACATCGACGACCTGGGCTACGGCGACATCGGCCCCTTCGGCTCGCCGACGAAGACGCCGCATCTCGACCGGATGGCGGCCGAGGGGATGAAGCTGACGAGCCACTATGCCGCGCCGGTTTGCTCGCCATCGCGGGCGGCGCTGCTCACCGGCTGCTATCCAAAGCGATCGCTGCCGATTCCGCATGTGCTGTTTCCTGCGTCCGCGGTCGGCCTGCATCCGGACGAAGTAACCATCGCCGAGATTCTCAAGGAGGCCGGCTACGCGACCGGCTGTATCGGCAAGTGGCACCTGGGGGATCAGCTCTCGATGTTGCCGACGCGGCAGGGCTTCGACATGTATTTTGGGATTCCCTACTCGAACGACATGGGCCCTCCCGGCGATGGCTCGAAGAGCAATCCGGGCCGACCGCTGCCGATGCCGGGTGCCCCGAAGAAAAAGAATGCCGAACCAAAAGGCGCCGCCCAGAATAAGGCCGGCCAGAAGAAGGCCGCCGCCGGCCGGAGCGAGACCGGCGTCACGGGCGCCGCTCAGCCGCCGCTGCCGCTGGTCGAGAACGAGCACGTGATCGAGCGGGTCCGGGCCGCCGAACAAACGACCCTCACCGAGCGGTACACCGACCGGGCGGTGAAGTTCATTCGCGAGCATCAGGATCAGCCGTTCTTTTTGTACCTGCCGCACACCGCGGTCCACTTCCCGCTTTATCCGCCGGAGGCGTACCGCGGCAAATCGGGGGGCGATCTACTCGAAGATTGGGTTCTGGAGGTCGATGCGTGTGTCGGCCGTGTCCTCGATACGCTCCGCGAACTGAAGCTCGACGGCCGGACTCTGGTGATCTTCACGTCCGACAATGGCGGCTCATTGCCGCATGGATCGAGCAACGGCCCGCTCCGCGGCAGCAAGGGCTCGACGTTCGAGGGAGGCATTCGTACGCCGACGATCGCCTGGTGGCCGGGGCACGTGCCCGCCGGCACCAGCACCGCCGCGATCACCAGCATGATGGACATCCTGCCGACGCTCGCCGGGCGCGCGGGGGCGAAGTTGCCGGCCGACCGGCGGATCGATGGCGTCGACCAGTGGCCCGTGCTCTCGGGCCAAGCGGGCGAGAAGCCGCCTCGCGATCAATTTTTCTACTTCCGCGGCCTGGCGCTCGAAGCCGTTCGCTCAGGGCCGTGGAAACTCCGCCTGGTCCCAGCCGGGCAGGGCGCGAATGCCGCCCAGCGGACCGAGCCGTTTCGGCCGCAGCTCTACAATCTGGACGATGATCTCGGGGAAATGACCGATGTCGCCGCCCGGCATCCGGAAGTCGTCGATCGGCTCACCGCACTTGCCGAGTCGATGAAGGACGACCTCGGCTGGGAAGGGCTTGGCAAGGGGTGTCGACCGCTCGGGCGCGTCGACAATCCGCTGCCGATGATCTCTGCCGATGGCACCGTCCGGGCCGACGCGGCCGGATCGCAGCGGGCGTTTCCGTAGTTTTGCTCACGCGGCTGGTTTTTCTCACGCCGAACTCTCTCCTTCCTGCGAACACTCAGCCATGCTCGATCGACTCACGCGACTTTTGCTCTTCGCGTTTCTTGTGGCGCTCGTCCCTCTCACGGCACGCAGCGCCGACCGGCCGAATGTCG
>JALORD010000549.1 GCA_025459145.1 Pirellulaceae bacterium
GCGTGCTCGCCGGTTTCCCTGTGGTGGATCTGAACTTCGTTGCTGCAACTGACGAGCACGGTATCGTCGTCGATCATGCAGGCCCACCTCGGATCATGAAGATCGTCCCGCACATACCAAAGCGTGTCGCCACTGTGATAGAGTGTCCATTTTCCGAATTTTACTATATAACCCATGTACTTGAGATTACCATGTTCATCGCGCTCAATTTCATTATGTGCTGCGGGCACACCGTAAAAATCAAAGCCTTTGATGTGCGTCATCTCATCATCATTGAGTCCGGTAGGGAAGGCCTGCGAGCAACCTACTCTTTCTGCTGCGAACGCACTACCGCAGCACGGTGATCTACGGCGAGGAAGCCCTGGAAGAAGCCGCGACGAACCTCGAGTCGTTCTATCGCTACTTCGAGCGATTCCACAAAGTCACGCGGCAGCGGTACTTCAACCTGCCGGCGCCGACGTCTCGCACAGCCGGCGAATTCGATCCCGCGGGACAGACGCTACTCGTCGAGATGCACCGCCTGCGGCAGAGCTTCCTCGAGAAGATGGACGACGATTTCAACACGGGGGGCGCGCTCGCGGACCTGTTCGACATGGTTCGCGAGCTCAACAAGTTCGCCAACGAGAAGAACCTCGATCGGTTCGCGCAGCTCTCACCGCTGGACGCAGATTATGCAGCGCAGCTTAAAGCCCTGTATGCCGATCCGGATGTCCAGTTGCTGGTCCGCGCGACGACTGTCCTCCGCGAACTGGCAAACCTGTTGGGACTCTTTCGGCAGACTCCCGCCAAGCGGGGCGGAGCCGGCGAAGGAATCGTTCCCAAGGTGATGGAGCTTTTGATCGAGTTGCGGGCCGAGGCCCGCGGCCGGAAGGATTTCGCCACGGGAGACAAGATTCGCAATCGCCTGGCCGAGATCGGCGTTACGCTCGAGGATCGCAAAGGGGGCGCTACCGAGTGGCGGATGGGGGCCGGATCGTGACTGCTAAACCCGCTGGGACGCGAATCGTTGGGATTGATCCGGGATTGAACATCACGGGGTATGCGGTCGTCGAACGAACGAGCCGCGGTCTGTCGCTGATTGAGGCGGGAATGATCCGCGGCCGCTCGCGGGGCGACATGCCGGCTCGCCTGAACGAAATTCACGCCGGCGTGTGCGATGTCGTGAACACCTTTCAGCCGAGCGCCATGGCCCTCGAAGAACTCTATTCGCACTACGAGCGGCCGCGAACGGCAATTCTGATGGGGCACGCCCGCGGTGTGATCTGCCTGGCCGCGGCGCAGGCCAAGATTCCCGTCGTCAACTATTCCGCCACGCAGGTCAAGCGGCTCCTCACCGGCAACGGACGAGCCCCTAAGTCGCAGGTGCAGCGGGCAATTTGCCACGAGTTCGGCCTGACGACCTCTCCCGAACCGCCCGACGTGGCCGACGCGATGGCCATTGCCCTCTGCCATCTGTACCTCGAGCGGGAATTCTCGCGGGCGATGTAATCTCCCTCTCTTGCACGCAATCGGAACGCTTCCTCGTGATCACAAAAATCTCCGGCACGCTGCTAACTCTCGGGGATGACGCGGCGACGATTGGCGTTCCGCCTTTTGAGTATCAGGTGCTGATCGCCGAGTTCACCCGGCGGCAGCTGCAGCCGCTGGTGGGGCAGGCGATCCACCTGCACACGATCCACTACTTCGACGGCGATCCGTCGCGCGGGCGCGTCACGCCGCGGCTGGTCGGCTTTCTGTCCGATGTAGAACGCGAGTTTTTCGAAATGTTCTGTTCGGTCGACGGCGTCGGAGCCAAGAAGGCCCTGCGGGCGATGGGCCGCCCGGTGCAGGACATCGCCGTGATGATCGAAGAGCAGGACGTGAAAGGGCTCTCGTCTCTGCCGGGCGTTGGCGCGGCGACGGGCGAGCGGATCGTCGCCAAGCTGCGCCGCAAGATGTCGAAGTTCGCGCTGCTGGTGGCCCGTCAGACGCCGTACGAAGCGGACGTGCAGCGGAATGTCGTCGAAGAAACGTACGACGCCCTGCGTACGCTCGGGCATGCCGAAGCCGATGCCCGCCGGCTGCTCGACGGCGTGCTCAAGACCAAGCGCAAGTATGCCGACGTCGAGGCGATGCTGCAGGCGATCTATCAGCAGAGCCACAGCCGGCCAGACGACGCGGCCGAGTAACGTGGCTGCTCTCCGATAACTATGTGCCGGGACCAAACTCAACCACCGGCTCATTCCGCTGGCTTTGCAGATTGCGGTCCAGCATGCCGCGCGATTGCATGTGGAGGGCCCGCGTAGCCCGGCTGGCGGTGCCGCTCGTGGGGAGCGGAGCGTCCATCCCGGCCGGCTGCACGTCGCCGCTTCCCTTCTCCTGGCCTTCAAAGTACGGCACATACCGGACTCGCCCGTTCGCCAGGCCGACGTCGTCCGCTTCGCGGAGATGTTCCGGCATCCGTTCGAATTCTTCGAACGAGCGCAGCGCCTCGCGGGCGTTCGCATGTGTCGGATCTTCCGAGAGCGCCATCACGAAGCATTCTTTGGCCATGTCGGCCTGATCGCGCGAGGCATAGACAAACGCCAGATTGAAGTAGGCGTCGGCCTTGGTCCCGCCGCGCTGAAAGTGCTCGAGCGCATCGTCGAAGCGGCCTTGCTGGCCAACGACGAGTCCCAGGTTGTTGTGGTACAGCTCGTTCTCCGGCTCGATCGCGGTAGCCTTCAAGAGGGCGCTCTCGGCCTTGGTGAGTTGTCCCTGCAGGTAGTAGCAGTAGCCCAGGTCGGACAGGACCTCGGCATTCTGCGGCTCGCGCGTTAGCACATAGAGAAACATCCCCTCCGCTTCGCCGTGCCGCCGCTGGGCATCGGCCACGACACCCAGACGATGAATTACTTCTAAGTTGTCGGGATGCGTCTTTCGCAGCGTCTCGTAGATCTTGCGGGCCTTGGCGTAGTCGCCGGCATTCTCCAGGCCGCGGGCCCGCAGGATGTCGAGCGCGATTTGTGAGTCGCTTTCGCGGGTCTTCGCCTGACGCGGTTTGCCCGTTTGCGCGGCGGAGGTCTTACCCTGCTCCTGTTCCGCGGCTTTCACGGTGGCCCACGGCGACGGCAGGCTCAGTTCGCCGAGCGGATTGCTGCGGCCGGTGCCGGCACATCCCGCTCCCAGTGTTGCAATGCCAGCCAAAGCAATTAGAGCCGTGATCTGCAAACGATGAATCCGCATCCTGTTTCCCCCCATGTTCGCTCGTCTTAGCTGCGGCTTTCGCGGCCGCCTTGCCCTGCCGGATCGCCCGCATCGCTGGCTATCGATACATGCCGCCGTAGCCTCCGAAGCGGCGGCCGGTGCCGCCGTCGAAGCCGTTGGTCAGCACGCCCGTGTTGTAGGCCGCTTCGCCTTCTTGGGCCGTGAGTCCTTCGGGGAACGCGCCGGCGACGACCACGCGGTCTTCGACGTTCAGC
>JALORD010000550.1 GCA_025459145.1 Pirellulaceae bacterium
GCCGAATTGGCCGAACCGGTTGGCGTCCACTAGCTTTGAAGCAGCCCGAATAGGTCTCAACTACCGCCCCGCGGCCCGCAAACCTTCGACCGTCGCCCCGAGCTTGGCGTGTACCTCGGAGGTCGCTCGCACCACGAGGCAGTGCAGCGGTGCGTAGTAGTAGATCGATCCCGGGCCGCCATTGGTGTCCCAAAAGGCCGGGTTGATGGTCCGCTCGATCAGGTCCACGAGTTCCGGCCCATGATCGGCCGGCACGGCTCGCCCGCCGAGTGCGACCAGATACCCCGGACCTCCCTGCGACTCGCCGAGCAGGGCTAGCGACTCGCTTAAGCTTTCCGCGGCGACGAGCGACTGCGGATCGATGCTCGCGACCGCCGGCTCGACTTGCTGCCGCGCTGGTCGCGGCTCATCCTTGGCTAGTTCCCGTTTCAGGTCAGTCTGCACCCGCCGCAGCCGCGACCAGAGCTTCGCCCGATAAGATGCCAGCGTATCGCTCGCAGTATAGCGCGAGTCGCTCACAATTTCGCCATGCAGGGCGCACATCCTCCGCACGATCCGATACTGCTCGCCCGCCTCGGCCGCAGCCGCTTCGCGCCGCAGGAGTTCTGTAATCTCGGCGTGGATTTCATGAAAGGGACGAGCGTCGCTCCCCGGACTTCCCGAACCAGCCGAACCAACAGCCGCAGGATCGGCGGCCAGCACCGCCGCACAAAGAGCCAGCGTAGCAATCATGATTCTTCTCCTCCCACCGATCGGCGCCCCGATCCGGCGGCGGGTCAGCGCGCTGCCGGGCCCCTTCCGACTCGCACGCGTCGATTGTCCTTCAGTCTATCCGTAGCGATCCCCGCGCCCAACCGTAGACCGGGTCTCCAGACCCGGTCATCAATGGCTCGTTCGCCAACCAAACCGCCTCCGACGCACTTAACAACTGAGCGCTTCCGAAGGCTGCTGCCGCAGCACGCGGCTCACTGAGCGCTCGCAAGTCGTTCTCCACCAATCGCTTACGAGCTTAGCGCACTTCCGGAAAAGTTCGGCCATTTAACAAAACGTTCACCTCAGAATTGCCCAACCAGGTCGTCAAAGTAGGATGCCAAAGTGGGTCGCTCAGGCCCTGAACGAGCCCCGCGCGAGGACGAAGACTCAACCAAAGCGGAAAGCTGAAAGCCGAGGGGCGTTCCGTCCCGCCAGATCGCGTCAACTCCGCCCTAGCCCTGGCCCCTCCCCACACACGCCCAACACAAAGCCGACCCAGAAACGCCTCCAGTAGGCCAAAATGGACCATGCTTGTCAACGTTTTGCGAGGCAGATTTCCGCCCCATCGAGAGTTACATCAATCGACTCCGGCGCAAGGCATTATTTCATCGATCTTTGCGCCGAATGTCCCCGCCGTAAGTCGCGTGAAAATTCTTCGCCACCGTGACTAGTCTGGTCACGATTCGTAAGACCTGTTCACTACTGAACAAACCGAATTGGCGTGCCGCTCGGGCCGCTGCTCCCCACGCGGCGAGGGTTCGTCAGTTCGCCCCGGCAATCGCCCGCTCAATGGCCTCTTTCACGCCCAGCGGGCGGATCGAGAAGGTTTCGAGTGCCTTCGAGTCTCGGACGACCGTGGGATTCTTCAGCCCTTCGATCAAATGACGACCGACTTCGTAAGTGGCGGGCGTCACGAGGGCCAGCCAAAGTCCCGAAAGGTACGGCGTCAACACCGGGACAAAGATCAGCCAGCGTCGCAGCCCTTGCTGGCGGGCATATTCTCGAATCAGGTCGCCGTAGGTCACCACATCGGGGCTGCCGATCTCAAAGATCTGGCTCCCCTCCTGCGGCAATTCCCGGGCGGCGACGAGATACGCCAGAACGTCGTCCACGGCGATGGGCTGGGTCGGCGTCGTGAGCCAGCGCGGGCAGATCATAATCGGCAGGCGATCCGTCAGGGACTTCATCAACTGGTAAGACAGGCTTCCCGCCCCGATGACCATCCCGGCCCGAAACTCGATCGTTTCGACCCCCGACTCCCGCAGAATCTCGCCGACCTCGTGCCGACTGCGCAGGTGCGGCGAGAGTTTCGGGTCGGCATCGTCCCCCAGGCCGCCGAGGTAGACGATTCGCTGCACACCCGCCCGCTTGGCGGCAGCTGCGAAATTCTGGGCCGCCTGCCGATCCTGCACCTCGAAATCCTGCGCGCCGGACATCAGATGCACGAGATAGTACGCCGTGTGAACCCCCTGCAGCGCCACATCCAGAGTCGGGGGGTCCAGCACATCGCCCCGCACGACCTCCGTGGAATCTTTGACCAGGGGCCGCAGCTTGTCCGGGTTACGCGCCAGACACCGCAGAACCACCGGCTGCTGTTCGAGAAGCGCAATCAGCCGACCGCCGACGTAACCGGAGGCGCCCGTCAGCAGAACCGTGGTCGGCACTTCGGGCATTTGTGTCTCCGGTGAGGGCATTGCCTGCGCTCGAACTCCCTGGGGGTGGCGGTTTGCTCGGTAGCTGTTTACTCGGGTAACGGTTTGCCCTGCGGCTACTATTCCTGGGGATAGTATGAGGGGAAGTCAAGTTTACCGTTTTTCCAGCCGGGCAGAATATTCCGGGTTGGGTGGGTTTGGCGATGCGGATGGTGTCGTTAAGAAAACCGCCTGTCGAATTGCTGCGCCGCTTCGTGGCGGCGCAGGCGGGTCTCGACTTCAACTATCCGGGCGTTGGAGCAACCGCCGCAACACCCCCTGCCGGATACGTTGTGGACCATACCCGCATCGAATTGGGGGTGGGAGAGTCCGTGTTTCGCTCCGCCCAGGCCGCTTTAGGGCGGTGGGAGCAGTTTCAGTTGGGCTGGGTCGAAGCGTGGCCTCCGGAAACGCCGCTGGAATCGGGCCAAGTCGTGGCGATCCTGGGCTGGGCCGTCGGATGCTGGTGGCTCAATTCTTGTCGCATCCTGTACACGTTGAACGAGTCGGGGCCGATCACCAGGTTTGGCTTCGCCTACGGCACGCTGCCGGGGCATGTCGCGCGGGGCGAGGAAAGGTTCTTAATCGAGTGGGACCAGGACACCGACCGCGTGTCCTACGACATTCTGGCCTTTTCTCGGCCCAATCACTTCCTGACGCGTCTGGGCTACCCACTTTTTCGCCGCAACCAGAAATGGTTTGGTCGAGATTCCGCGGCATCGATGTTCCGGGCCGTCCATGCAACGGCACCGATGCCGGAGGTCCGTCAAACTACGGGGTAAACTGCCGTTGCTGCCTCGCGGCGGAGTGATCGCCCCCCAAAGCCGCTCGGCTGGCGACAGTTCTGGACCCGATCGTCGTGCCGGCGTGAAAAACAAGATCGCTTACTGACACACCGCTAGACTGTCCGTTACCGCCGTGCCAATTTGATCCTCGGACGGGGAAAGTGGTGCTTCAATAGCCTTGTCCGGCATCGGCTCGAATCCTCGGGTAGC
>JALORD010000551.1 GCA_025459145.1 Pirellulaceae bacterium
AACGCGCTCGCAGTCATGGGCAAGGTCTCTTGATTCATGAAGCACTCGGCAGCAGCACGGTAAACGTGGAACCGGCCCCCGGCTGACTGGCTACCTGCAGCGAGCCCTGGTGCCGCGTCACGATTTCGTGGGCGATCGACAGTCCCAGGCCCATTCCCTTGGCCTTGGTGGAATATAAAGGCTCGAACACGCGCAGCAAGTGTTCTGGGGGGATGCCAACCCCCGAATCCTGGACCGCAACTTCCACCTGCCTGTCGCGACTGCCGGCAAACATGTGCAGCGTGCCTCCGTCAGGCATGGCATCGCGGGCATTGCGGATTAAGTTGCCGAATACGATTTGTAATTGGGCTCGATCGCCCAGAACCACAAGAGACGACGGAGCAATCGACCACTGGACAGAAACACTGGACGGTAAGCCGGTCAGCTCGATCACTTCTTTCAAGCACGTCTCGACGTCCACGCGGTCCATCTGGGGAACTGGGAGCCGAGCAAAGTCATTCAGGGCGGTGATCACTCGATCGGCGACGCCCACCTGGCGCTCGATGCGTTCGAGGTGAGTTCGGACCTTTTCGGGCGGCGCATTTTTGGCGTGCAGGATGTAATAGACCGAGGTTTTGACGACGTTGAGCGGGTTCCGAAGTTCGTGGGCAATACCTCCCGCAACGCGGCCAATTGTCGCCAACCGCTCGGTAGCCGCGTTTCGTCGCTGAAACTCCGTTTGATATGCGTCCTCAATGATGGCCAGATCGAGGTCGAGCAGCGTATTGAGGGATGCGCGAGTCGCCAGCAGGTCCGGAATTGCGCCGGACCAATTGTGATCCAACACGGCCAACAGCCCCCTTCGCAGGCGTGACAATGCGGCATTCGTATAGACTTGATTGAGACCGATCTCGACATGGCGAAACCCAACTCGCCAGCGCCGCTCGACGTAGTCGCGGTCATACTGTCCCGAAAATAACTCGGCCAGCCAGCGGTGCAACGTGGTCTTGAGTCGTGCAATCTGAGCTTGGCCACCGGTAATCACCTTTTTCGCTTCGGGGTGATTCTCGATTTCGGCATAAAAGTCGTCCACGAGTCGGCCAAACGACGGCGCAACGAGAGGGCCAGTCGCCAGCACCCTGGCAGCGTCCTGATCGCTCCAGTTCACATAGTGTTGCAGTTCCTGGTAGCGCTCGTAGGCTTGCAAAGACACACCCCTGTCTTAATGAAGGGGACCGCATAGGTACAAAAAAACCCGCTGGCCTTGCGAAGAAGGACACCGGGTGAGAATAAATTGCCAGCCGAAGCCCGTCGCGAGCTGTCGACCACGTCGGGAATCATAGCGTCTGGCGCTGGCTCGCGGTAGCGCCTAGACAAGTCGCCTTTCGTCATTTGATGAAAATACGGCAAGCCGTGCCAAAATGACGTTGACAGGTTATCTGCCGTGCCACAGATTACACCTTACTCACGTGCTCGCGATGGGCACGCAAGGCGACAACCTACCCAGCGGCTTGGCCGTTCGTTGTAGGTGACCGCATCGAGACAGGGACCGCCTGGGTTCGCGACGGACCACCCATCAGGCCGGCCATCTGCGAGGCACGCTGCCTCCAAACCCCTAGGCGATTGGCAGTGTTTTCGTACCTGGAGTTGCCCGTGCTTCCATCTGGTAACGCGCCGCCGGTGAGCGATGTTCCGTTTCCTGGAGCAGCCGAACTGGAAGAGACGCTGCGATGCAGCCCCTATCTGGACTTGCGCCAACTGCGATGCGACGTCGATTGTGACAGCGTCGTGTTGCGCGGCACCGTCCCGTCGTACTACCTGAAACAAATCGCCGAAGCCGTGGCCACCAAAACGATGGGAATTCAGTGCGTCAAGAGCCAGATCGTCGTTCGTCCGGCGTATCGGGGAATCGGAGTCGGCGGCGATTGACGCGCCAACGGGATCGCGACCCTGCAAAAACTGTTCGTCGATCAAATGTGTCTAAAGGAGTGGATAAAAATGTTGGTCCTTTCTCGCAAACCAAACGAGCGGCTGATCATTGACGAGAACATCATCGTGACGATCGTGCGGGTTGCCGGCGATACGGTTCGCATTGGAATCGAAGCACCGGCCGAGATCGCAATTCGGCGCGAAGAGATTAGTCCCCGCGTGAGTCGCGATCCCGAGGAACTGGCGACGCGCCGCCGAGCCAGCTAGAATTATGGGCATCGGAGGTTACATGCACGGACTTCGCCTCTTGATTGCGGATGACGACGAGGAGTTTGCCGAACTGCTCGCCCAGCGTTTGACCCGTCTGGGGGCAGAGGTCACTTGCTGCGGTGATGCCGGTGCATGTTTGCGCCAGTTCCGGGCTGATGCGCCCAATGCCGTCATTGTGGACGGCCATTTGCCGGGGAACGATGGTCTGTGGTTAGCTCGGCAGCTCCAAGCCTCTCGGCCAGACATCCCCCTCCTCATGCTCAGCGGCAACAGCGACCAATCTTTTATGGCGGCCGCGAGCGAGGAAGGGATAAGCCGATTTCTCCTGAAGCCCTGTAGTTTTGCGGAGATTGAAGCAGCTGTGCGCGAAGCAGCACGGCCAACTCAGCTATCCGCGCACCATGCGACCGCCAAGATCGAGGCTTCTATTGGGGGCGTTTGAAAACGGCGGCGACGAGCGAGAGTCGGGACGGTTGAAATTGGAGGCGCACAGGAGCGCAGCTCTGCGCACCGGCAAGATAGGGGCGTCAATCACCCGCGTATGCGTGGCTCGAGGAATTGCCGCCCGCGGTTGAATCCCGCGGTTTGCTCGTACTGAACGAGAACTGGGCCCGGCCGTCGAGCCACCACTCTTTGCGGTCGTGGTCGCCTCTTTCGTGGATCAGGGGCAGACTCTGCGATAAATAATCGCGCGAGCGGATCGAACATCGCCAGTAGTCAATTCGGCCCCGCCCAAATCTTCCACCTCTCCCCGGCCCGCCCGGTCAACTGGTCGACCTGCTTGAGCTTGTGCCGCAGGTCGGTCGCCAACGCCTTCAGTTGGTCGAACTGGGGCATGGGCTAGGCGCTACCCGGAATACGGCATTCGCAGGCCATTATTGGCACATTAAAGAATCTGCCGGAATGTGTGCCAGGTGCGTTTGCTGTTTCCCGTTTTTCATGGCTCATGGTGTTTGTCGGAAGCGGATTACCACCCACCCCGGAGACGAAACGATGAACGCGACGCCCGACGATGAGCTGGACAACGAGCTCGACTTCGACCTGGAGATCACCCGCACCAGCCGCCGGTACTCGGGCGGCGGAATTGGGTCTCGGAAACGGTCGACGGCGAATACCGGTTCGAAGCCCTGGTCTTCCCCGAGCATGCCGACAACCCCGAGTGGGAGATCGGCGAGAGCAAGATCTCGAAGCTCTGGATCGCCCGGATCAAGAACAAAGAGCAGGTCTTCAACTGGGACCGCGGTCCCGACCAACCGGCT
>JALORD010000552.1 GCA_025459145.1 Pirellulaceae bacterium
GACCTACTGGCAATTCATGGCTGATCGCCTAGATGCCCGAAATCGTTGGGCGTTCCCACCAGTCCGTCGCCGAAGACCCACTGCCAGACACGATTGACGTACACGCGGGCCGCCAGACCATGGCGCGGATCGGCCAGGAACTCCGCCAGCTCCCGCCGACCGCTGTGGGGACTGTCGGCGATGCCAGCATTTGGAGACGGTGATCCGAACGCGGCCGCGAATTGTGGCAGACCGCGCGGCACCCGTTCGCCGCGGCGGTTGATGTCGCCGCGAAGATTCAGGGCATAGTTCACGGGCGCGACGCCACGTTCATCCATACTGTTGCAGGTGCGGGCGAACGGCAGTGAAGCCTCAACGTCGCGATATCGCCGCACCAGCGCGGCCACCTCCGGATCCTCCGTGAGCCGATTGGGAAGCAGCCCATTGCCCAACATCCAATTGACGAGTCGCACATCATCGCCGCTCACCGGCCCCGCGCTGCAATTCGCGACGCTGCCAGTTAGCCAGTTGCCGACGCGCCGCCAGGCCGCTTGCGTGCTGTTCGGAGGCGGATCGGCAAACAGACTCTCAAGCCGCCGCAGGTCGTCCATCGGCTGGCCTGTCTGATCGTGGCTGACGATTCCCGTGACGCTAAACCAGCTCCGTTTGTCAAAGCCTTCGTCTTGCGGCGGCAGTGTTTTCCCGCCGGCCCTGGCTACGCCGGTTCGCGGGGGAAAATTGGGATTCAGATCGCTGGTGGCGATTTCATATGCCACACGCTGAATGCCATTGCTCGGTGAGATATCGCCCAGCGCGTGCCAGGCCGGCTGCCGTTGGCTGAGGAACGTGACATTTTCGGTCTGGAAACCGTTGTCGGAGACGCGCAGGTAGCCGCTCCATTCGTCTCCTGCCAGCGCAACACTGACGAACGATCCGGACAAATCCTCCTGTCGCGGCAGCCGCAACGCGCCGGGGAGTTTGGAAGATAGGGCGTGCGTGTGATACCCACGCGGCAGCAGCCGCTCGACCACAACGTCGCCGTCCAACGCGATCAATGGTTCGCCGCCGGCGGTGTAGCCAGTCCACATGCCGTCGCCGTCTCCGACGAAGCCGCGCGGCAAGTCGGGCTGTGAGAAATCGGTCAGGGGCTTGAACTTCGCGTTCGACTCCCGATGCTGCTCGCTTGTAGTGCGCCATTCGGTTGCCAGTTGCTGCCATGCCGAGGTCGTCGCCTCGTCGCTCGACACTCCGTCGATTTCGGAATCTTTCAAGGCGGTTTCCATTCCGGCGGTGATCCGGAATCGACCGAGGATGTGCTGGCCGCCGTAGCGATGCTCGAGCGTGATGGTCCACTCGCCGCCGTGCGGAAGCGCGATCGGTTCGGCCAAGGTGAACCAGGCGGTGCGATCCACATTGCCGCCGAGGCCAACGCCCCAGCCTTTCTGCTCTGCGGGATGGAGCGCGTCGGCGACGGGGTAGTTCGGCTGCTCATAGTCGGCCCGCGCGGCGGCCAGCGCGACCTGTTGCGATTCCTCCGAGACCACGTTCTGACTGGAGCGATCCGCCGCCGCGTTAAACCGCTTCACGCTGACGCGGAGATGGCTGAGGACGAAGTTGCCGTGCGGTGTCCGCCCCGGACCTCGTTGTCCCAGTGTGTCGTGTGTTAGGGCTTCGACTCGAATCCGATCCACGGACCCCGGCTCGGTCCGAAACGTGACGGTGTAGACGTCGGTCTCCGGCACCTCCCCTGTGGCCAGGATCGAGCCGTCATCCTGGATGACCAGTTTCGTTCCCTTCTCGGCGGCGCTTGCGGCCAAGTGCTTCGATGTGCGCCACACTGTGTCGGTCGCTCGGGGGAGCAGGTGGTGCAACAACCACTCGATCTCGCCCACTTTGGCCTTTGCCAGTTCGGCCCGATCGAGCTTCACGGCGGCCTGGCGCAGCATATCCCCCGACGCCAGGTCGACGGCGCGTCGGGCCCACAACTCGGCCATTCGCTCTCTAATCGCGCCCCGCAGTCGCCGCAGTTCCTCGATCGTCGCCGCGTTCTTCAGTGGCGCATCGATCGAACGCGACGTCCAGCGAGGCATCATGAACATCCCGGCCAGCGCGTAGTAATCTTTATTTGAGATGGCGTCAAGTTTGTGATCGTGGCAGCGCGCGCAGGCCACAGTCATCGCGAGGAACGCTTTCGAGAAGGCATCAACCTTGTTGTCGATCATCTCCTCGCGGACGCCGTTGATGATTTCATTGTCGCCGTGCCGATGCTCGCCCAGGTGATAAAACATCGGCCCGATGAGGCTCTCGTTAAAACCGCTCGCAGGATCGACGCGCGGTGTCGCCAGCAAATCCCCCGCGATCTGCTCGCGGATGAGCTGATGGAAGCCGACATCACTATTGAACCCGCGAATCAGATAGTCCCGATACTCCCACGACCCTTTGGCCGGGTTGTCCCATTCGTAGCCGTAAGTGTCGGTGTAGCGGACCACATCCATCCAGTGCCGGGCGAATCGTTCGCCGAAATGGGGCGATTTCAGAAGCTCGTCGACAACGGCCTCGAGCGCCGCGTCCGGGTCCCGCTCGAATCGCGCGGGGAACGTCTTCACCAGACCGGGAGCGGGCGGCAGACCGGTCAGGACGAAAGACAGCCGACGCAGCATGGTCAGTGCATCGGCGTCCGGCGCGGGGTGCAGCTGTTGCCGCTGGAGCTGCCTCAGCACGAAACGATCGACGGCGTCCCGCGGCCATTCACTGGCAAGGTCCGGCGGCGCGACGTCCGCCACCGGCCGCAAACTCCACCAGTCGAGCCGACGTTGAAACTCCGTCTCCCACTTGGCGTCCTGGTCGCGCGCCACGCTCCCTTCGCGAGGATCGGGAGCCCCCCTTCGGACCCACTCGGTGAGGTCGACGACGATTCGATCGGAAAGCCGCGGCTTGTTCGGCGGCATCGCGGATGCGCCAACGTCATGCCGCACCGCGCGAATCAACGGGCTCTCGTCCGGCTTGCCCGGCACCACCGCCGGCTCGCCCGACTCGCCACCCAGTTGCCAGCCCGCTTTCACGTCCAGTCGCAATTCGCCCTTCAACTCCTTCGACTCGGCGCTGTGGCACGGGTAACAGTGCTCCACCAGCACCGGACGAATTTTCTTCTCAAAGAATTCGACTCCCACCTCCGCTCGCATCTCGCTGACGCAGCCCAGGACAATCGAAACTACGACGAACCACCGATCCAGAATGCGGTGACGGTGGAGCCGGCGTCGAATAGCTTGGCTAGCAGGCATTTTCGGCTCTCTTGGTGGACGCGGTTGGGAGTCGAGTGATCATGGGATGTCTCCTTCACATCTATCCTGAATCGGTTTCCCATTGGCCCGAATCGGTATGTGCCGTCCGTCGATTTCACGGACCGTCTATCTTACGGTCACAAAGTCGTTGTGGTTGAACAGGATGCGAGCGAGGCT
>JALORD010000553.1 GCA_025459145.1 Pirellulaceae bacterium
CTGAACCCCAGAGCTTTCGCTCTCCCCGGCGGCCCAGCCGACCGCGTCATCCCCTTTCCCTCACCCGCCCCGGCCACCCTCCTCCCGGCTGACAACACGCCCGCTGGTTGGCCCAGGTTGGTTCTTCCAACCAATCCATCCTCCTTGCCATCCCACGAGTACAATCCTCAATCTCGCAGAAACTGCATGTTGAAAGGAATGGTTGGCGACCAACCTGGGCCACACCTCTTGATCACCACACTTGACATGCAGAGAGCCGTCATAGAAGCCACCCAGCCGCCTCTCTGTCGGCGATGGCGAGGCGCGTCGGAAATCCTCCGAAATGCGATGGGGCCACGCTTTGGAGGGGGCGAGATAGGGCGGGGCGGCGGGCGATGAAAGTGATTGCCGGGCTTGGACTTCCGAAAACGGCGGCGAATGCAGGCTGCGGCGCAAAATTCTTGGGGTTTTTACGATTTTGCATAAGTCGTTGTGCGATCAGTCTTTGTGGCCAAAATGGCTCCGGCGAAGTGGGGAGGTTGTGGTATACTCACGGCCCGGCGAAACACTCGGCGGTGCGATGGGCGCGACGCGTGTCGAAGCACGGCTTCGACCTACCGCGGTTCAGTACGAGTGATGAGCAGGCGAAGGCCTGCGCTGGTTCGGACCAAACAAACCAGCCGCGATGATCTTTGACAATTCGAAAGCTCGGGAGGGATGGCTTGGGTTGGTTGGAAGCTGGTCTCCGGTCTCCGACTGCATCCCCGCCACTCGCCGCACGTTGACGGTTGCCTGACGAGTCGGCCTTAGGTGAACAGGCCGTTTGAGGTGAACGTTTTGTTTAATAGCTGCCGGCGCTAAGTCCGACTGATCGGCAGAAGTCGCAGCAAGCTAACGACTTGCGGCATCGCTCAGCGCCGCTTGCTCGCGCGAGGAGTCCGAACAGCGTTCAGTCGTTCACCTCGAATGCTCCGCGTTCAACACCGGGCGGTCATCGGCGTCGGGGAGGTCGGCAGAACCGAGGCGAGCCATGTCGGCCGAATTGTAACGAGGTGAACATTGCGTTAAGAAATTCCCCGGCGCTCAGTCGGACGATTCGCCGCAAATCGCCTCTGGATAACCACTTGCGGCATCGCTGAACGCTGCGCGCCGTCGCCGGACCCGAAAGGAGCGTTCCATGTTCAGTCGAGTCGCGCCTCGCTCGACAGCTCTCAGCCGCGGCCCTAAGCCGCTGGGGCTTTGGGCGATCGGCGCTCACGGCGCGGGCGGGTGGCCGGCGCGTAGCGATACGACCAGGGCCCGGAGGCGCTGGCGGTAGTACTTGAGCCCCGGGAAAAAGAAGCAGGCCGCGCTGACCACGCCGAAGATGAAGTGCGCATAGCGAGGGAAGTACGCCATGAGCCCAGCCGTGACGAACAGAGCAACCGCCGGGACGTAGAACTCGCCCGAGAGGATGCCCGCCTTTGCGAGGAAGACCATGCCGGTGATGAGGCCCAACACGGGCGAAAGCTTCAGCACATCGAGCCCCAACCACGCTTCGAGCGGAAAGAGGAGTGCGATGCAGATCATCGAGCCGGCCCACAGGTGGGCGATCTGCCGTTCGACGAACGTCACCGGCCCCATCCGCCGCCGCAGGGCCCAGAACACCGCCGCCCACGCCCCGAGGCCGGCCGTCCACAAGAGGAAATAGTGCAGCCGATCCTGGTCGCCGGCGAGCTCCAGCAGGTTGGTGGCAAAGCAGGCGACAAGCAGCGCGAGGCTGTGCCACATCCACAGAAGGCCCCAGTTCTCGAGGACCGCGGCGTGGTGCGTCTCGCGCATCAGGCCGGCCAGCACCTGTGCGAATCGGCCGCTGCGGGCCGAGATGCTCTCGTTGTTCAGATACGCGTCGAGATCGTCGGCCAGGGCCGCGGCCGAGGGATACCGCAGGTCGATCGGCTTTTGCAGGCACCGCAGGCAGATCATTTCCAGATCGCGGTCGGCCTTGGGATTGAGCAGCCGCGGCGGCACCGGATCCTGCTCGAGGACGAGCAGCACCATTTCGGCGGGCGAGGCGGCCTGAAACGGCGGCCGGCCGGTCAGCATGTGATAGAGGATCACGCCCAGCGAATAGACGTCGCTGGCCGGGCCGATCTGCCCCCGCTGCCCGGCAGCTTGCTCCGGGGCCATGTAGGCCGGCGTCCCCAGGACTGCGCCGGTCTTGGTCAGCGTCTCTCCCGCTTCGATCTGCTTGGCGAGGCCGAAATCGGTGACGTGCGGCTCTCCCGCCTCGTCTATCAGAATGTTCGACGGCTTCAAATCGCGATGCAGCACGCCCCGCATGTGGGCAAAGTGGATCGCCCGGGCCACCGACGACAGCAGGCTCGCCGCTTCGCGCGGCGGCAACGGCCCATCGGCCAGCCGCTGGGCCAGCGTCGTCCCGCTCACATACTTCATGCTGAAGTACGGCCGGCTTTGAACTTCGCCTACTTCATAGACGGGGACGATTCCCGGATGATCCAACTTCGCGGCGGCCTGGGCCTCGGCCGCGAATCGATCGCGTTCTGCATTCGACGCGAGATTGCCGCGAAGGATCATCTTGACCGCGACTTCCCGCCCGAGGGTCAACTGGCGGGCTCGATACACGACTCCCATTCCCCCCCGGCCGATCTCCTCCCGCAGTTCGTAGTCGCCAAAACGACAGGGGAGGGACAGCGTACCGCTTGGGTAGTCGGTTGGCACATCGAGCGGCAGCGTGACATCGGACCGCGAGGAGCCCGTTCCTGCCACACGAGCCACGACGATCACGCCCCACAGCTCGCGCAGCTCGGCGGCGAACTCGGGATGCGCGCGGCCTTCCGCCTCCAGGTCGATCGATTCGCCCCGCTGCGCGCGGTCGGAGAGTTCCGACACGTAGAGCGCCAAACGCTCTTCAAAATCGGCAGCGGACGTAGAAATGGCAGATGGGCTCACGCCTTCAATTTAGCTGGCCGGCTGGAAGTTTGCTGCCCGAGTTCGCCGCCCAAGTTCGCCGCGCGCTTGTTCGCGGGCGACGGCGCCCGCCAGTCTTGCGGTTTATGCCGCAGGCCCGGAGGCCGCTTCCGACCGAACTCCGCGGTCGCTGGTGCGGCGCTCTCGCAATTGCGGAATCTCCTGCATGACCCGCTCCTCGAAGGCTTCCAGCTTCTCGTCGAGTTCGAGGTGAAACCGGACAAACGCTCCCAGGTCGACCACAATCCGCCCCGCCGACTGGGCGTCGAAGATCATCAGCATCAGGTTTTGCGGGACGGAGCCAGTCATGGTCGGAATCTCCCCAAAGAAACAGCCCAAGAACCAAAGTCACCCGGCTGCCAGTTATTCGCACGGGGCCGCCTATCCTTGTGACGAATCGCCACTGAAGCTGGTTCGCCCCAATCGAGCCTCTCGTTACATACGGCGGGAATTCGCAAGATTTGTTACACGAATTCCGGCGGGCGAGCGCGAACCTTGGTCGCGGACGGCGTGTCGGCCTTCTGTCGGAGCTATCAGGGCCTGCGCCGCGGGTCCACGGGCTGCGGATACTCCGCCAAGACGGCCCGCAGCCGATCGACGATTTCGGGATGCTCGCGGGCGATATTCTTGGTTTCCAGCGGGTCGTTCTTGTAGTCGTAAAGCTCCAGCTCCGCGACTTCGGGGGGTCTCCCTACTTCGTTCCACTCGACCAGCCGGAATTGCAGCGACCGAATCGCCCGCCCGAGCTTTCCCTTGGGGTAA
>JALORD010000126.1 GCA_025459145.1 Pirellulaceae bacterium
ATACTGGCAGGGCACTTCTTCGACGTCCGCCGATTCGAGCTCGTCGCCGCCCCGGTAGACTTTCTTCAGGGTGGTGCCGCGAATCAGGTTCTTCAGGGTGCATTCGTAAATCGCATTACCCTTCCCTGGCTTACGAAAGTTCATCTCGGACATCAGGTACGGTTCGCCGTCGATCTGCACCTTGAGTCCCTTGCGAAAATCACCCGTCCGATACGTTGCCACTGGAGGCGCTCCCTACTTAATGCTGTTGGTTCCGATGGTTATTCTGGATCGAATGGAAATTGTAGCCGCGAGTCGGAAATCTGTCCGCGCCACTGCACAGAGCGCTGGCCCGGCGGAAATCACGCCGCGGTCGTGGCAGGAAGAACTGCGGCTGGCCATTCGCGATCCGGCGGTGCTCCTGGCGGAACTCCAACTGCCCGAGCAGTGGCTCGCACCCGCGAGGGTGGCGGCCCAGTCATTTCCGCTCTTCGTGCCGCTCCCGTACCTGCGGCGGATTCGGAAAGGAGACCCTCGAGATCCCCTGCTCCGCCAGGTGTTGCCTCTAGGAGAGGAACTCGTTGCCACCGCAGGGTTTACGTCCGACCCCGTCGGCGATGTCGCGGCGACCCAGACTGCCGGAATGCTACAAAAGTATAGCAGCCGGGCGCTTCTGATCACAACCGGGGCTTGTGCCGTTCACTGCCGCTACTGCTTTCGCCGTGAATTCCCCTATTCAGCGGGCCCCCGATCACCGGCCGACTGGCAGCCAGCCCTAGCGCGAATTGCCGAAAATTCCCAGATCGACGAAGTGATACTCTCCGGCGGCGACCCACTGACCATTGTGGATAAGCAACTGGCCGAACTGGTTCACAGCATCGCGGCCATTCCCCACGTCCGCCGTTTGCGGGTGCATACCCGCCTGCCGATCATGATTCCGCAGCGGGTGACCAGCGAATTGCTCACTTGGCTCCGCTGCACGCGATTGGCCCCCGTCATGGTGATCCACGCCAATCATCCCGCGGAAATCGACGAAACCACCGCCGAGGCGCTAACGCGGCTGGTCGATGCCGGCATTCCCGTGCTGAATCAGGCGGTTCTCCTGGCCGGAGTGAACGACGCTTTGGAACCGCTCGTCGAGCTTTCGCGGCGGCTCGTTGACTTGCGCGTGATGCCCTATTACCTGCATCAACTCGACCGGGTACGGGGCGCCCACCATTTCGAAGTGCCCATTGCACGCGGCCAGGCGCTTGTTGCGGCCATGCGGGCCGAGTTGCCCGGCTATGCCGTCCCTCGCTATGTCCAGGAAGTCGCTGGCGAGACGCACAAACAAGTTTTGGCCTGAATTTCCTGCCGGTTGAGCCATCGTTTTCGGCCCAGCGGGCGCGGCCTATAATCGAGTGTTGTCTCCCAGAAATAGCAGGGCCTCCGGCGAGTCTTTCCCATGCCTGTTCAGATGCAGTTGTCGCGGATCATCATCAGCGACATCAATCCCCAGCAGATTATTTATCTGAAGGAACTCGATGGAGACCGGCAGTTTCCCATCCTGATCGGCGAGTGCGAGGCGCAAAGCATCAACATGGGAGTCAAACGGCTCTCGTCGCCGCGGCCGCGAACGCACGAGCTGCTCGTGCGGGCGATTGAGCAGATGGGAGGAGACCTCGACAGCATCGTGATCAGCGAACTGCGCGACCACGTGTACTTCGCCCAATTGCGCGTAAAACGCGACGGCGAATTGATCGAAATCGATTCCCGTCCGAGCGACGCGATTGCCGTCGCCGTCGCTTGCGATCCGGTCCTGCCGATCTATGTGGCGGAAGACGTGCTCGAAGAGAGCACCGGCTCGTGATTGCCTCCCGCCGCAGTAGAGCGAGTGGTTCGCGGTATCGCTAAATCGGAATAGGACCGGCAGGATTCGAACCTGCAACCAAGGGATTATGCGTACCACTTCGGCTTTCGCCGCCCCTTTCGGGTTGGTGGTCTGGACCATACCTTCACGCACGAAGCGTGTCTGCCGTCTGGCCTCTACACCTTCCGCCGCGTGGCGAGTCTCGCCGCACGGCAGCTTGGCTCGGGATTGGCGTTTCGCCGCCCCTCTCGCGAATTTTTCATCGCGAGGCGGAAAGCCGAATTAGCGTTCCCCGAGTTTGACAGATTCTACGGCTTACCCGTCGGCCGTCTGGCCGATTGGATCGAGCCGCAACCCATTGAAGTCGGCCCTACCCGCGCTGTACACGACGGGGTTAGGCTTTCTCCTTCAAGTCCCCTGCTCTGACCATTGAGCTACGGTCCCCTGCGGCCCATCGAGCGGTCTGCCGTACGCATTGCGTCTCTTGCGAGTTGCCTTTTGTACTGCACATCACTGCGCGAGCCTCGCTCCAGCTTCACACTCGCGGGGTCCGCGCGTCAACCCCATCTTGCGCCTATCCGCCATTTCGGGCATTATAAGAACACGGTTTGCCGCGCCATTGGAGCCGTGGCCTGTCCAATTATCACACAGCCCACTCGGAGGCCGCCCGGTCGCCGCAAGCGAATGCAACCACTTCCCCCGCTCAAGGCCCGGCCGCAGGGAGCCCTGCGACACGATGACGGATCGGTGGTCTGGCGAATCTGGGCTCCGCGACAGGAGTCGATTCGCCTCGTCACGTGGCCCGAAGGAAAGCGGACCGAGACCGAAATGCAGCGCGAGGCGGGCGGCTATTTCTCCTACACCGCCGCCGAGGTGCCAGATGGGCTGCGATATGCCTTCCGATTGGGCGAATATTCGCAGGAAATTCCCGACCCGACTTCACGGCATCAGCCCGATGGAGTCCATCGCCCGTCGGCGGTTCTTACTCCCAGCCGGTTCTCATGGACCGACAGCCATTGGGCGGGAATCACGCAGGATCGCCTGGCGATTTACGAACTGCACGTCGGCGCCTTTACTCCGGAAGGGACTTTTGCGGCAATCATCCCCCGGCTCCCCGAACTCGTCGATCTGGGAATCACCGCCATCGAGCTGATGCCGGTGGCCCAGTTTCCCGGCGATCGGAACTGGGGATACGACGGTGTCCATCCCTACGCCGTCCAGAACACCTACGGCGGTCCTGCGGGCTTGATGCAGCTTGTCGATGCGGCCCACGCGGCGGGAATCGCCGTGCTGCTCGATGTGGTCTACAACCATCTCGGTCCCGAGGGGAACTATCTCGGCATGTTCGGGCCGTACTTTACGCCCCGCTATAGCACACCCTGGGGCGAGGCGCTCAACTACGACGGTCCCGATAGCGATCCGGTGCGCCGGTTTGTGATCGACAATGCCTGCCAGTGGATTCGCGATTTTCACATCGACGGCCTGCGGCTCGACGCCGTGCAGACGATTTACGATCACAGCGCCTTGCATCTCCTGACCGAGATCCAGGTCGAGGTGCAAGAAACCGCCCGGCAGGTTGACCGTTCGGTCGTCGTCATTGCCGAGACGAACCAGAACGACGTGCGGCTCGTCAATCCACGCGAACAGGGCGGCTACGGCCTCTCGGGAGTCTGGTGCGACGACTTCCATCACAGCGTGCACGCCCTGCTCACCGGCGAGCGCGAAGGGTACTACGTCGAGTTCGGCGAGCCTCAGCAACTCGTCAAAGCGCTGAACGACGTCCACGTATTCGACGGCTGCTACAGTCCGTTTCACCGCCGCCGGCATGGCAGCGTAATCGGCGACACACCTCGCGAGCGGTTCGTCGTCAGCATCCAGAACCACGACCAGATCGGCAACCGGGCCTTTGGCGAGCGGCTCAATTCGCTCCTGTCGCCGGAGGCTCGCCGGCTGGCAACAGCCTTGCTTTTGCTCGCGCCGCAAACCCCGCTCCTCTTTATGGGCGAAGAGTACGGCGAGCGGCATCCGTTCCCATTCTTTTGCTCGTTCCTGGACCCGAATCTCGTCGAGGCGGTTCGCACAGGACGGAGGCGCGAGTTTGCCGAACTGGCGTTCCGCTGGGGAGAAGAGATTCCTGATCCCCACCTGACGGACACGTTCGAGTCCGCTCGGCTTACCTGGAACTGGCCCGCCGATTCCCCAGCCGCCGGTCTCCGACGACTTTATCAGGTTCTGCTGCGGGCGAGGCAAGCAGCACCGCCGCTCATCGATCGTCAGTCGACGCGGGCCCGCCTCGGTCAGCCCGGAGAACCGGGGCTCCTGCTCGAGCGAGGCGCCGCCGAGGCTCCGCTCATCGCTTGGGCCAATCTGGCCGAAGACACCTTGGATATCAGCCTGTCTCCTCCTGGCAAACCGGCGATCCTGTCGACGTCCGAACGGCGGTTTGGCGGGTCGCGACAATTTCCCGGAGAACTGACGGAGCTATCCCCCTACGAACTGGTCATCTTTGGCGAACCTGGCTGGTTCGAGGAGGCTTGAACGAAGTGTCGAACGAACAACTCGTCAGTGCGGTAATCCGGCAGGTGCAATCTCGGCGGACAGCTCCGCTGGCTACCTATCGGCTGCAATTCAACGGGCAATTTACCCTTCTCGACGGCGCTGCCGTCGCCCCGTATCTCGCCGAACTCGGAGTGAGCCACGTCTATGCCTCTCCCTATCTGAGAGCCCGTCCCGGCAGCGGCCACGGATACGATGTCTGTGACCCCACGGTCATCAATCCCGAGCTCGGCGGCGACGCGGGACATGCCGCGCTCGTAGCCGCCCTCCGCCAAGCGGGGCTCGGACAAATCCTGGATGTTGTGCCGAACCACATGAGCGCCAGCTCGTTCAATCCGTGGTGGATGGACGTGCTCGAAAATGGACCGAGTTCGCCCTATTCGGGATTCTTCGATATCGATTGGGTCCCGGTCAAAGACGAATTAGCGCACAAAGTCCTGTTGCCGATTCTTGGCCAGCAGTATGGCGAAGTTCTGGAAAGTGGACAGCTCATGCTAGTCCACGCAGACGGCGGATTCTTCGTCCGCTATTTCGAGCACACGCTTCCGCTCGGCCCGCGGTCGACGTTACCGCTGCTCAGTTTCCATCTGGAAGAACTGCGGCAGACCCTGGGGCCGACGTCCGACGATTGCCTCGAGTACGAGAGCATTCTGACATCGATCGAAAACTTGCCGCCGCAAACCGAGAACCTTCCCGAACTGCTCGCCGTCCGCCAGCGGGAAAAGGAAGTGATCAAACGCCGGCTGCGCGATCTTGAATCGCGCGCCCCCGCCGTGGCCGAAGCGATCGCCCGCAGTGTGGCGGTTTGGAATGGCGTCTGCGGCGATCCGGCCAGCTTCGATCAACTCGATACGCTGCTGCGTGCCCAGGCCTATCGACTTTGTTACTGGCGTGCCGCTTCCGATGAGATCAACTACCGCCGGTTCTTCGATATCAACGAGCTGGCAGCCGTTTGTACCGAAGCGCCGGTCGTGTTCCGCCGCGTGCATGAGCTCGTTGGGCGACTGCTCGCCGCAGGAACAGTCAGAGGCCTGCGGATCGATCACATCGACGGTCTTTACGCTCCCGAAGCGTATTTGTTCCGCCTGCAATGGCTGTATCTCGTCGAACTTATCCGGGCCGAAGTGCAACAACATTTGTCCCCAGAGTCGACAGACTCGCCCCCTACCGAGGGGGCCTCGCCGCCCGAGCCGCTGGCGCCGCAGCAGATTGCGGCCGTCTTGGGACAGGTTTGCGAACAGCTCGGTCTTCCCCGTCCGCAAGAGGATGATTTGGCGGCAGTGTTGGGCATTGATGCGATAGGTCCCTCGGCAACCGATTCCGACAGCTTGAGTGCTGCGGTCGATCACCTGCTCGATGCGGCCGACAAGGCAACGGCCGGCAGCGACGCCACTTCATCGTTGCTGGTTCCCGAGACGCCCCTCTATGTGGTGGTCGAGAAGATTCTCGGCCCTGACGAACCTCTCCCGGAGTCCTGGCCTACCGCCGGCACAAGCGGATACGACTTTCTGAAAGCCTTGGGAGGACTCCTGATCGATCACGATGGCGCCCAGGAGATCAAACGCAACTACGACCGCTTCGTTGGCGAGACGATGGATTTCGAAGCCATCGCCTACGCCTGTAAACAGCAAATCCTGAGGGTCTCGATGGCCAGCGAACTGCAAATGCTCGCCCATCGGCTCAACCGAATCTCCGAACAGCATCGACGGACGCGCGATTTCACGCTCAATAGCCTGCGATACGCACTCCGCGAGATTCTCGCCAATTTCCCCGTGTATCGCACTTATCCCGGGCCGGCCGGCGTATCGGAGCGGGATCGGCGGTTTGTGCAGCACGCCGTCGCCCGCGCTAAGCGCCGCAATCCGGCGATTGACTTCGCCGTGTTCGATTTTATCCGTGAGGTCCTCTTGCTCGAGCATCCCGCAGGGCTCACGCCGCAGGAGATCGCCGAGCGCGACACATTCGCGGGCCGCTTCCAGCAGGTCACCAGTCCCGTCATGGCGAAGGGAGTCGAAGACACAACTTTCTACGTCTATTGCCCGCTCATTTCCGCCAACGAGGTCGGAGGTGAGCCGCGTTCCCCGGCTTGCTCGATCGCCGATTTTCATCGCGAAAACGCAGACCGCCAAGCACACAAGCCGCTCGCGCTCCTGGCCACCAGCACCCACGACACAAAACGCAGCGAAGACGTTCGCGCTCGGATTAGCGTCCTGTCCGAGATGCCCGGCCGTTGGAAACAGGCGGTCAATCGTTGGGCTCGCAACAACCGGCGGCACGTTCACGAAGTCGACGGATTGCCCGCTCCCAGCCGCAACGATGAGTATGTCTTCTATCAGACTTTGGTCGGCGTCTGGCCGCTCACACCGCCCGATGAATCGCAGCTCGCAGAACTCACCGCCCGGCTGCAGCAATACATGGAGAAGGCGACGCGCGAAGCCAAGCAGCGGACCAGTTGGGTCAATCCCAATGCGGCCTACGATCAGGCCGTGCGCTCTTTTGTTGCCGCCACTCTCGAACCGGGCAAAAAGAACCGCTTTCTGGCCGATTTTCGTGAGTTCCACGAGCAAGTCGTCGACTTCGGCCTTTACTCGGCACTTAGTCAGACGGTCCTCAAGCTGACCTCGTCGGGAGTTCCCGATATCTATCAAGGCCAGGAACTATGGGACTTCAGCCTCGTCGACCCCGACAATCGCCGCCCGGTTGACTATGCCAAACGCCGCTGGCTCCTCGGCGAGTTGCTGGCCGCCGACGCCGATCCTGAATCGCGGCGGGCACTCGCTCAGCATCTGGCGGCAACACCCCGCGATTCGCGGCTGAAGCTGCTCGCCACTTGGAGGCTGCTCAGTCTCCGCCGCACGGAGCCCGAACTGTTTCAACAGGGCGATTACCTGCCGCTCGAAATAGGCGGCGAGCCCAGCCCCCATCTCGTGGCCTTTGCGCGCCGGTTGGCACCGCCTGGACGGCCCACGAAGCTCATGGTGGTCGTCGTGCCGCGATTCTTTGCGCAGCTGCTCAATGACCAGTCGCGGGCGCCGGGTCAATCGTGGTTTCCGTTTCCCGAAAGCGTGTGGGGAAGTGCCGCCATCCATCTGCCGGCCGATTTCGTTGGCTCGCTCACCAATCTCTTCACGGGCGACAAGCTCTCCGCCTCCGCGGGTTCGCTCTCAGCCGCCGAACTACTGCGCGAGTTTCCCGTCGCCGTACTCGTCTCCAACTAAGGATATTCAAGAGTTGTGCACATGCATTTCAGACGCGTTTGCCGAGCCCCTTGGTAAGCGCCATAAACGCCGACTCCAGGTTCACCTCTTCCTCGCGGAACAGCCGCAGCTTGTGACCGGCTTGCACGAGGAGCGTCGATAGTTCGCTATAGTCCTCCACCGCCGGCTGCAGTTTCACCAGGACCAGATTCCGGTCGATCGTTGCCGATTCGACGAGCGGCGACGACTCCAGCAATTTCGCGGCCGCTTCGCGATCACCGGCCACATCGATCTGCAGCACGATCTGCTGCCGGACCTGCTTCATCACATCGGCGACGGACGCGTTGACACTCATCACCCCCTGGTCGATGATCCCGACTTTGTTGCACATGTCGGCCAGTTCGGGGAGGATGTGGCTCGAGACCATGATCGTCTTTCCCTGCTGCCCGAGCCGGCGAAGGACCGCCCGCATCTCGATGCGGGCCCGCGGATCGAGCCCCGACAGCGGCTCGTCGAGAAGCAGTACCTGCGGTTCATGGAGCAACACCCGGGCCAACCCCAGCCGCTGCGTCTGTCCGCGGCTGAGCGTATTCGCGAAGGCATCCCGCTTGAAATCGAGGTCGACCAGTTCCAGCTTTTCGTTGCAGACCTGTCGCCGTTTGGGCCCGCCAATGCGATAGGCCGCGGCAAAGAACTCCAGATACTCGATCACCTTCATGTCGTCGTACACGCCGAAGAAATCGGGCATGTAGCCGACCAGCCGGCGGATCTCGCGCTGGTCGCGATAGATCGACTGCCCACAGACGTACGCCTCGCCGTAGGTCGGCTTGAGGAGCGTCGCCAGGATTTTCATGGTGGTCGTCTTGCCCGCCCCGTTGGGACCGATGAAGCCGAACAGATCCCCTGCCGCCAGATCGAGTTCGATCGACTGTATGGCGAACGACTCGCCGTATTTCTTTGTCAGGTTCTGGGTCTTGATCACGGCAGGTCGCTTGCGATCTGGAAAGGATTCGATTCGTTCGGCGGCAGTCGCTAGTCGCGAGTCCGTTCGCGGGGTTCGTAAGCCTCCACCGGATACACAATCCGGCACCAGGCCGACGATGTCTGGTTCTCCGCCAGGGCCAGCGGTTGGTCGCCCGTTACCAGTTCCGCGGCGGGCTCCGTCACTTTGCCGGCCAGCACCGCCCGTCCGAGCTTCAGCGACTCGCTAAGGTCGAGCGACGCCTGGTAGCGGTGCGACAGGCCGGTGTATCGCCGGCCCCCGGCCGCTTGATGGAACATCAGCATCTGAGCGATGCGGGGCACATTCGTCGACGTGGGGTCCCACGGCGTGGCGATATCTTTTGAACTCCGCACGGTCCGTTCTGTAAGCCGATACTCGAGATTGAGCGACTGGCGGGAATCGATCTTGATCTTCTCTCCGGGCCGAATCGTTCCCAGCCGGTAGAGCCAACCGTCGTACGCCAGGAGGGAGTCGGTCATTTCGACGGGCAAAGGATTTGTGATATCGCCTTCGACGGGGCCGTGCTCGCTCCGCCGCAGGCTCGAAGCGATCGGCCCTTGGATCTGGCTCCACCACCGGATGGAAATCCCCTTCGAAGATCCACTCTGCACCGGCAAGCCTACCAGTGCGGGACTTCGTCCCGGAGTCTCGATGATGTAAGGATCGATTGACACGAGCACGCGCTGGTCGGAACTGAGTCCTCCGAGCGCTTCGCCGGGAACGCCTTGCCAGGCCAACGCAACCTCGGGCGGGGCAACACGTCGCTTTTCCGCTGCAATTTGGGCGCTGGCCGACAGGGCTACCGTTTCTGGGCTATAGACCTGCAGCCAGGAAGTGCCCCGCGCAGTGCCGGTGGCGGCGTCGAGATCGACGATCTCCAGACCGCTCGTTCGCATCTGGTCTCCCCGCGCATCGCGCGACAGGTACCAGGCGCCTGCACCAAACACGATGGTGACCAGGGCAAACGTGCCCCAAGTAATTTGCCGCGGCAGATTGAGCCAGTGAAGCAGCAAATAGTCCCCCGGTCCGATGAGCAGCAGGTAAGCGATCGTCAGGCTAGCAATCGTCGTGAAGCTGACGAGCGTGACGCCCGGAAACCTGTCGAGCGCGGCCCGCAGTTGGCCCACGAGATCGCTGTAACCCAGTTGTCCGGCTCCGCGCCGCGGCGTTCCCTCATCGGGTTCGGCGCGGCCCATCGAGCCCGCCAGCAGGTTGGCCATCATCCGCGTCCGCCCCTGCCAAGCGGCAAGCCCCGGGTGCTCGAGATCGATCCCCACAAAGACAATTTCACCAAAGCCATAGGCGGCCCGCACTACCAGCGGGCGGTTATTTCCCGTCCCTACCTCGTCCACGACGACGGGCCCCATCAGCTCGGTAAGGCGCGTGACGAGCGGCCGATCGCGCTGCAGCGACTCAGTTTCCCAGGGGAGAGCGGAGCCCGTAAATGTTTCTAGACCCGTCCGTTCGCGTAGCGGAGAGACCTCTTGCAGTCGGCCGGGAGCCAGTGCGCGCCAAGGGCTGTCTTCGGCAAAGAGCACATCGCCGCTGCGTCCCGCCGCAAGAATCATCCGTCCGCCGAGGCGAATCCACTCCAAGAGGGCGTCACGCTGTTTCGGCGACATCGCGAGCAAAAACTTGCCGTCCCCCGCCGCGACGACGAGCGTGTCGACGGACTCGTAACCGAGCCAATGATCGGGTAGTTCACTCGGTTCCGCGATTTCAAGCGCCACTGGAGCGTACTCGGCTGGTCGTTTGATTGTCGCCACGGCCGCTGCCAGATCGATTTTGGGGCCGATCCCCACGATCAGTTCCTGCGTCGCCTTTAGTCGAGCGGGCAAATCTGCCAATTCCTGTGACCAGGTGGTCCCGTCGGCCCCTCGCAATTGAACGGTAATGGGCGCCGATACGCGGCCAATCTTGGCGTAGCGGAGGAATGATTTCGTCTCGCCGGGACGCAGTTCCAGCATGTCGCCCGCAGGCCCGGGAAAGATGGCGGGGACGTTATCCCCGTCAGGAATCTCGATCTCCAGTCGCCCGCTGGCACCCTCCGGCCCTCCTTGGAGATCAAGCCAGATCGGCGCCCAAAAGCCGGCCTTCGTCTGTCCGCCGACGCCCACTCGGACTCCCGTCACTTTCAGGGCACCAGGACCCTGAGCGAGTAGCTGGTGGTCGATTGGCGGCGACAACGTGACCAGGGCACCAACCAGGAATAGCACCAAGCGACAGGCCAGCCACGAGCGAGCCCTCCCCTCGGTTTGCTCCTCGGACTGCCCGCCACTGACCATTCGTACACGCTTTCCTTCGGACGATTCAAAACGCGGCGCGGTAGTTCGCGCTAGGAGAATTGCTGCAAACCGTTGAGGTCAAACAGTTTAATTGCCCGACGTAAACGAGCCCTGCCAACCATAACCCAGCATTCTAGGCCCGCCAGCAGTACGTGACAAGAAACGCTTGGTTCGATCGGATCCTGTTCGAGCCGAGCTTGTTTCACCGGGGTTCAGGGCTTTTCGCTGCTTGGGCAGATGCACACCATCTTCTGGCAACCGGGGCAGCCGGCACCGTATTTACGTGCCACCGCCTCAGAAAGATCGATACCCGCCACATTGGCGATCGTAGCCAGCCAGGCCAGCACGTCGGCAAACTCTCCCAGCCGCTCATCATGCGAACCGCTTCGCAGGGCGGTCGCCAGTTCTCCCACCTCTTCGACAAACCAGAGGAACGTCCCTTCGATCCCGCGGGCTTGATCCTTCTCAAAGTACATCTGGCGAATCAGGGCCTGCAGGTCGGCCAGCGAAACCTCAGGGCGGGGCGTGGCAAAGTCCGTTGGGGCAGGGTTCTCGTTCACTTGGCCAATCGTTTCTCGAGTTCGGGGATCGCAGGATGCTGGGAATTCAGCTGCCGCAGTCGCTGCAGCGATTTTTCCGCCGCCTCACGCTGGGCGGCGTCGGTCTCGGCGGCAGCCAGTTGAGCCCAGACCAGTCCCGCCTGCCAGTCGGGCTGCGACGAGTCGAGGGAGATCGCCGTCTCGTACTCCTTCGCCGCTGCCTCGTTCTGGCCCAGACCGGCCAGTGCCTC
>JALORD010000127.1 GCA_025459145.1 Pirellulaceae bacterium
GGGGGAGGGCGGGCAGGATTTAATTTCAGTCTGAAAATAATTCTACGGACGGATGAAACAACCTGCAACCAAAACTCCAGAATACACTCTTCGCAGCGCCAGATGTACTCCAGAGCCCGTGCCCCCGTCGCTCTGAACACGCAGGGCGGTCCTGCTGCAGCGTCGGGTGTCAGCCGTTACGATGGATTCACTCGGTTCTGTCCCGCCGTGACCGATCGCCCCAGCGCACAGTTCTTCCTCGCCATACTGTGACTCCCGCCCACCGACCGTGAAAGGAATCGCCTGCAATGTCTCTCGATGTGGTCGAGTTGCTCGCCGATCTGGTTCGCATCCCCAGCGTTAACCCAATGGGACGAGCGGCCAGCGGAGAAATCTACTACGAGCATCGAGTCACTCATTACTTGCAGGAACTATTCACCAAGCTCGGCCTCGCGTGGGAACGCCACACGGTCGCTCCCCTGCGCGACAATATCATCGTCCGAGTGGACGGTTCAAAATCGCCCGAGAAGGGAGGGCCGCTCCTGATGTTCGAAGCGCATCAGGACACCGTGCCGATCGACGGGATGACAATCGATCCCTTCGCCGCCAAGATCCAAGCTGGCCGGCTGTATGGCCGCGGAGCGTGCGACATCAAGGGGGGCATGGCCGCGATGATTGCGGCGCTGGCACGTTTGGCTGCCGAGAAGCCGAAGGGACGACCGACCGTGATCCTCGCCTGCACCGTCAACGAAGAGCACGGCTTTACGGGAGCCACTCATTGGGCCCAGACCTATAGCGGCGAACCTACCAAACCCAAGCGCGGCAGCAAAGCTTCAACAAATACTGCTCGTTCAGCACTCATGCCGCGCGCCGCCGACGGCTGCATCGTCGCTGAGCCAACCAAGCTGAATGTCGTCGTCGCCCACAAGGGGGCCGTTCGCTGGCGATTACACACGACCGGTGTGGCGACGCACAGTTCGCAACCGCACCTCGGCGACAATGCCATTTATCATCTGGGGCGAGTGTTGCAGGTGCTTGAGCAGTATGCCCGCGACATAGTTCCGACACTCGGCAATCACCCCCTCGTGGGCCATCCGACATTGAGCGTCGGTCTCGTCTCAGGGGGAATCAGCGTCAATACGGTTCCCGACCGGGCGACGATCGAAATCGACCGTCGCGTGCTGCCCGGCGAAGATCCGCAGGCCGCCTTCGATCATGCCGTGGAGTTTGTCAATACGCATCTCATGACCGGAACGCCCGTCATTCACGAGCCTCCGTTCATGTTCACCCGCGGACTGCCGGACGACATTAACGGCGAGTTTGCGGAGCGATTGTGCGCGACGATCCGCGAGCATCTGCCCCCCGGAAGCGGCGGCGGCGAGCGACTCGGCGTCCCTTTTGGCACCGATGCGCCGCACTATGCCGCCACAGGAACTCCGACCGTGGTCTTTGGGCCCGGCAGCATCGATCAGGCCCATACGGCCGACGAATGGCTCGACCTCGATCAGTTGCGCCTGGCCAGCGAGATCCTGTACGATTTCGCGGCTCGCGGCTGAGCGCCGGCAGTTATTGCACGATGTAATACAAGTAGCCGGCGAGTAGCGCGCCCCCGGCGAGCAAGAGCGCCAGGACGTACCATGTCCGCGGACTATCGTCGACCGGTGCGGAGGGCGCTTCGACCGAGATGCCGGTTTGATAGTCGTGCCCGCACTGATGGCAGCGGCGAAAGAACTCGGGAAGAAAGTGGTCGTCGCATGCATCGCAGATCAGCAGCACCCGCTGGTGCCCCTGCCGCTCTTCGATCGCCGCGAGAGGAAATTTTTTGCCGACGGCTCCGCATATCGGGCAACGCGCCTGCCGCGGCGTCCGACACTCCGGACAGCACGGCCAATCCTGCCAAGCATCCGGCTCGGGCGGTTCGAACGTGGCCTCCGGCGAGGGATCGTGAGCCGTCGTCTGGTTGAACTCCTCAGCAAACCGCCGGGCTTCCTCGGCATCGATTGCACCAACACTCACGCAGGCGGCCGCCCGCCATCCCAGCGGTAGTTCGCCCCCGGCAATTTGCATCGAATCGTTAACGACCCAGGCGGGAATACCCCGGTCCTCGAGCAGTCCCTTGAGGAGATAGGCCTGCTGCGGGTTGGCGGCTCGGTAAATCACCGTGGGTTCGCCAGACATCCGCGGTTTCCTGAGTTGACGCCGTCGAACACACTTGCGGAGGCATCCCGACCTTCAGGACGTCAGTCCTCCATCATGCAGCCCCCGGTACCACATTGAGGCAGTCCGCAGCCGCCAGCCGGCATCGGCTGAGAGATCGGTAGTTCGTGACCACCCAGATGGGCCGCCGGCGCCGATAGCAGCTTTTCGAGCCGGGTCCCTTCGCAATCGGGACAGTGTGGCGTTTCGCCGCCCCGGACGAGCACTTCAAACTGCCCGGCGCAATCGAGACAGTTGTATTCGTAGAGTGGCATAACAAAGCACGCGGATGGAGTGACTCAAACCTGAATGATGAAGGGAGCTGCCGACGTGAGCAACTCTTCCAATCAGAATTGTCCATTCCGCGGCCAAAATCAATGCCGGCCGAGGTTTGTCATACGCAACTTCGGCAATTCAAGCCCAGCGGCTTATGGGAGATGGCTGAAGCAGGATTGATCAGGTCCCAAACTCGGGCCGCCGGCGACCGAGTTGTCCCTGCAAACGGGCCACGATGGAACTGTGCATTTGACTGACCCGGCTTTCCGACAGATCGAGGGTTGCCCCGATCTCCTTCATCGTCAGTTCTTCGTAGTAGTAAAGAATGATGATCAGCCGTTCGTTGCGATTGAGTCCCTTGGTCACGAGCCGCATCAGATCGTTTTTCTGGATGCGGCGGGTGGGGTCTTCCCCCTTCTTGTCCTCGAGGATGTCGATCTCGCGGACATCTTTGTAGCTGTCGGTCTCGTACCACTTCTTGTTGAGACTGATCAGGTTGACTGCGCTCGCCTCGATCTGCATCTTTTCAAGTTCGCCGACGCTGATCTCCATGTGCTGTGCCAGCTCTATCGCGCTGGGATGGCGACCTAGCCGGGCTTCCATCACCTTAGTTGCTTCGTTGAGCTTGCTGGCCTTGCTCCGGACGAGCCGTGGCACCCAGTCCATGGTCCGCAATTCGTCGAGCATTGCCCCGCGGATACGCGGCACGCAGTATGTCTCAAACTTGACGCCCCGCGTCATGTCGAACGCGTCGATGGCGTCCATTAAACCGAAGACGCCCGCGGAGATCAGGTCGTCAAGCTCCACGCCTTCGGGAAGCCTCGCCCAGATCCGTTCACCGTTGTATTTCACCAGCGGAAGATAGTGCTCGACGAGTCGATTGCGGTATTCCTTGTTCTCGGGGTCCAGCTTGTATCGTTTCCAGACTTCGTCGATCTCCAAACGTGGTGGAGCAGCAACGGTAGTGGTAGCCATTCGATCCTCCGTGAGTGGCCTGACTTTGTCAGCGGGGTAGCACTGGCAATAGTCCGCCGCGCGTCATGCGCGGCTTGGCCGCCTGGGTGGCGGACAATGTTATCGTGTTCGGGATGCGTGATCTCTGCGCTCGGCCGCCGCCTGTTCATAAGCAGCTAGCGCCGCCTGAAACTGCGAGCGAACCGAATCGCGGACAAACAGGTCGGCCAGTTGGCCCGCGATATATCCAATCAAGGCAAACAAAAACAACCCACCGACAGCGGCCAGGATTGTCGACTCAATGCCTCCCCCGTGGACCAGCCCGCGGACGATCATCGTCGCAAAGGCCAGTGGCCCCAGGGTTCCTGCATAAGCCTTTCCCATTCCGCCCTCGGTCGGCCTGCAAACTTTGTGCAGCTGTTACAGCTTGACACCTCGCGGCAGGTCCGCGCCCGGTGTTTATCGGCTGTTACGAGAGAGCGAGTTGACTCAAAGTAAAAGGTTTTGACGATTCTCCGGTAAACGTGACGAGCATTACGAACATCCCCATTAGGCGGCAAGCAGTTCCGGGGAACCCGCTCAGGCGGCTTGCCGCGGGGCTGCAGGCAAATAGCGATCCGCGACTGTTTGCACGGGTGGTTCCACGAGCGTCGCTGCCAGTTCATCGATTGCCCGGGCCAGGGGACTGGTGGGCTGAGTCAGGACCAGTGGCGTTCCAAGTCGAGCCGCGGCGAAGGCCGCCTCGTCCTCCGGAGCCCAACCGGCGATGGGCAGCGACAACCCGAGAAATCGGCGACACGACTGATCAATCCGTCGATGGACGTCGGCAGCCATCGCGTCCGACTCGGCATGGTTCACGACCAGCCGGAGCGGACTGCGCACCGCCGACCTCGTCAGCAACGTCTTGATCGTGGCATACGTGTCCATGACCGCGACGGCGTCAGGCGTCGTCACGAGCAGGACTTCGTCGGCGGCCTGCCAGAGGCGGATGGTCGGCTCGGTCGGACCATTGCCGGTGTCGATCAGTAAGAGATCGGCATGCCGCCCAAGGGTTTGGATTTGCCGCAGGACCCGCGTCAGTGCCCGATCGCTGCAGGCATTGCGGGCTTCGGCGGTTCGCGAGCCGGCGATCACCTGGATTCCCCCTGGGCCGAGCTGTAGGGCTTCGTGGATCCCACGCCGCCCAAGCAGAACATCGGCCAGTGTCACCGACTCGGACAGCCCGCAGTGCGATGCGACATCCGCTCGATACAAATCGGCGTCGAGCAACACGATCCGCGAACCGTGCGCGGCGCATGCGGCCGCCAGGTTGACGGCAAAAGTCGTCGATCCCAGGCCAACTTTGCCTCCGGAAACGACTACGATTCGGGGGGACTGAGGGTCATCTTCGGCCGACATTCGGCCGCTCCGCAGTACCAGTCGGCGAAGTTCGGTAGCTTGGTCAATCATGCGAAGGAAGTAGTCGGGAATGAGAAGGGGGCAGTCGATTCACCCATTTACGCCAGGAGCCGGGTCAAGTAATTGCCTGCGATGGCGGGCGAAATATCGTCGGGTACATTCTGGCCGTGTGTCGTATAGCTCACAGGCAAGCGGCATCTGGTTAGGAGTTCCGGCAGCCAAGGAAGCGAGCCAGCTTCGTCGAGTTTCGTTAGAATGACCGCCGAGGCGCCAACTGTGCCAAAGGAGTCCGCTGCGGTTTCCAGGCTCTCGCGGCAGGCAACGGCGCTCAGTACGGCATGAATCTCATCGGCTTGGGACTCGGCCAGGAGTGCTCGGAGTTCCGCCAAGCGGACTGCGTCGCGAGGACTGCGGCCGGCCGTGTCGATGAGGACGAGATCGACGTCTTCAAGCCGCCCCACCGCCGCGCGCATTTCCCGGGGAGTGGTCACCACTTCCAGAGGCAATTCCATAATCTCGGCATACGTGCGGAGTTGTTCGACCGCCGCAATCCGGTAGGTGTCGACCGTAATCAGCCCCACTCGTACTTCCTCGCGCAACCGGAACTGAGCGGCCAGCTTGGCGATCGTCGTCGTCTTGCCCACTCCCGTCGGCCCCACGAGCGCCACGACAGTCCGCCGGCCGGGATGCAGTTCAATCGGATCGCAGAGTGGAATTCGCGGAGAGTCACTAGCGGCGATCGGTGCAGCCGGCAAGGCGAACCGGAGAGCCGTGTGGCCTTGGTAAGGGACATCGATTTCGCGTTGGCCAGCCACAATTCGCAGTTCCTGAAGCGCCAATTGCTCCACGAGCGAACTTTCGGCACTACTCTGGCCGAATAAGTCCTCGCGAACCTTGCGGCGAAAGTCGAAGACTTCCGCCTCGCGGTGCGGCGGTTCGGTCGTAGCGGGAGAAGTTGCGGCGAGCCCTTGGGCGGACATCGGCAAACGGCTGGGAACCCGGATATCAGCGGAGGCGGTCACTTCGATTTGTGGTCCTCCTATCCACCGAGACCATGTCGAGCCCACCTCGCGCGTCTGCAATACCGACGCCTCAGGGCCGAGCCGGTCGTGAACCAGTCGCAGAGCCTCTGCTAGCGAGCGTGCTTGGAAGATGTGTAGTTGCATGAACAGTCAAAGATCTGGGTGCAAATCGCTGTCGTCCCTGCGTCGAGTTTCCTGCCAGTTCAAACGTCGCTCACAATCCCGACAATCTCGACCTTGGTGTCGCGAGTCACTTCGCTGTAGCTCAGAACCGACAGCCGCGGGAGGCCCGACGCCGTCATCTGCTTGATCCCCGCCCGAACTTGCGGACTGACCAACAGAATGGGGCGTTTGCCGCCGCGGGTCAGCTTGGGCAACTCCGCCGTAATCCGTTCGCAAAAGCGCTCGATGGTCTGCGGCGGCGTGCGAACGAACAGTCCTCGCTCGGAGTGTTCAATTCCCGACGCGAGTTTGTCCTCCACGGCTGGGTCGAGCGTGAGTACGAACAAACGACCTTCTGTATCGCGGTAGCGAGTGCAGATCGTCCGGGCCAGTCGATGCCGCACATACTCGGTCAGGAATACAGGGTCTTTGGTCTTGCCAGCCATGTCGCCGAGCGTCTCGAGTATGAGACCAAGCTGCCGAATCGGCACTTCTTCGCGCAACAAGTGCTGCAAGACTTGTTGAACGTCGGCGACCTTCATTGGGTTGGGGATCAATTCGTCGACGACGGCCGGGCTAGTCTTTTTCAGCTCGTCGATTAGGTGCTTGGTCGCATCCCGCGTTAGCAATTCATCGGCGTGGCGACGAACGACTTCCTGCAGGTGCGTGGCAAGTACCGCCGTCGGCTCGACGGGGGTGTAGCCGAGCATCTGAGCCCTTTCGACCAAGCCCGCTTCGATCCAGACAGCCGGCTGTCCGAAGGCTGGGTCGCGGACCTCCTGCCCCGGAATCTTGCCAGTGGTTACTCCCGAATCGAGCGCGAGCATTTTGCCTGGCAGAAGTTCACCGCTCGCAATCGGATTGTTTGAAATCTTGATGCGATACTGCGACTCTCCCAGACGGATATTGTCGCGAATCCGCACCTTAGGCAGCAGAATCCCAATGTCGGCGGCAACGGACTGCCGTACGGCGGTAATGCGGGGCAATAAATCGCCTCCGTACTTTGGGCTGGCCAACTTGACTAGCGCCGCGCCGATTTCGATCTCCATCGGATCGATCGCCAAGAAGTCCTCAATCCGCTCCTCGCTTCTCTTCTCTGCTTCAGCGGTCGCCTTTGCCTGCGTGGCCTGTTTTTCTTCAGCTTCTTTGGTGCGCCGCGTCAGAATCAGGGCTAGCGACCCGCAGCCGGCTCCCATGGCCAAAAGCGGTACTTTGGGCAGGTTCGTGAGCACGAGCACGCCCAGAAAGCAGGCCGCCACGGCGAGCGCCCGGGGGTTGCTGAAGAGTTGGCCGATGAACTGCATCGGCAGGTCCGACTTTTGGGAACTCCGGGAAACGAGCAAGCCGGCTGCCAGTGAGATGAGAAACGCCGGTACTTGGCTCACAAGGCCATCGCCAATGCTGAGCTTGGTGTAAATCTCGGCTGCTTCGCCAAAGCTCATACCCTCTTGAGCCACGCCGATCACAAACCCGCCAATCACGTTGATCAGCGTGATTATGATCCCCGCGATGGCATCCCCTCGGACAAACTTGCTGGCACCGTCCATCGCTCCGAAGAAATCAGCCTGTTGGGTGATCTCTTCACGGCGCTGCTGGGCCTCTTTCTCGTTGATGATGCCGGCATTCAGATCGGCGTCGATCGCCATCTGCCGTCCGGGCATGCCGTCCAACGCAAACCGAGCCGCCACCTCGCTAATCCGGGTAGCGCCTTTCGTGATCACGACAAACTGGATCACGATGATAATGACGAAAATAATCAGGCCAACGACCAACTGGTCGCCAGCAACGAACTCGCCAAATGCCTTAATTACTCCTCCCGCCGCTTCCAGCTTGTCGGAGCCCGCATGCGTCAGAATGAGTCGTGTGCTGGCAACGTTCAGCACGAGCCGTCCGAGCGTTGTCGCCAAGAGTAGCGATGGAAAAATGCTCAGTTCAAGCGGCGTGCGGACGTAGACCGTAGTGAGCAGGACGATCACCGACACCGCGATGTTGGCCGACAACAACACGTCGAGCACAAACGACGGGAGCGGCACCAGAATTACGAGCACGCTCGCAATCAGGCTTAGCGGCAGCACCAGGTCTTGCCAGTTGGATCGACGAGACATCTTCACACGCGCCGCACGTCGGCGGCGACTGGCTCAATCCCAGGGGTGGGTCGGGGGAAGAAATGCGGGCGGGAGAGTACCCCGCGACGCGGCCAGTGTCCAGGTCGCTTTTTGCTGGCAACTGCATTGCTGGCGGACCCGCGAATCGCGGCGGACCGGTTTCGATCGCTAAGGGCAAGCCGCCTTCATCCGAGCGGGCGAAACGAATCGATGGGCAGGTGAAAACGGGGGTCTCTGACGGACCAAATACGTTTTGGTGCGCGATAGTGGCCAGGGGCAAGTCAACCACGACCGCAAATTCGTCAGAGACCCCACGGGCCAGCCGAAGCGAATGTACCCGCTATGAAGTACAGCAGGCGGACGATTCCAATAGCATGCGGCGCGCCAAAATAATGCGCTGCGTTCAAGTTTCGGCCAGACTCCTGTAAGTGGCTGACAGGTAAGCACTTGCGACAAGAATCGCCGCCATGTCGTCTCGTCCCGAAACACTACCGAAAAGAGCCTTCAGAGGTTCCTGTTGCGAATTGCTGCAAACCGGTCCGGCGAGCGTCGTGCGTCGGCACATCGCTGTGCAGAATCGAACATTTCCATTCTTGGTGAATCGATTTCGCCTGGACTTTAACTCGCATTGCAGCCGCCAGCAGCAGGAGGTAAGGTTCCCGAATCACGCTGGCGGCATCTACCCCTTCATCATTCGCTGGCGTATAGACTCTCTCCTGGGCAGGACGCCATGGCATCCCCGTTCGCCGTGTATTCTGAGGCAATCCCCTCCGCCCCGTTTCCATTCCCGCCGGTACAATCGCTGGACCATCGCATTCCATCGGCCCCCAGCCCGCGTATGAACCCAGCAGAGCTTCGTCAGCAGATTGCCAACGTATCCGGTACGGTTGTCATCAAAGTCGGGACTCGCGTCCTGACGCATCCCGATGGCACGCTCAATCACGAGCGAATCGACCAATTGGCCGAAGAGATTCAGACCATTAGCCAAAACGGCCGCCGGGTCGTACTTGTCAGCAGCGGCGCCGTGGGGGCGGGAATCAGCCTGCTCGGGCTCAAGTCCCGTCCCACCGACCTCGCCAAGCTCCAGGCCGTAGCGGCGGTCGGCCAGGTGCACTTGATCCAGTCGTACGACCGCACATTTGCCCGCTATGGCCGGCGAGCGGCCCAAGTGCTGCTCACCGTGGAGGACGTCGACGATCGGGTCCGGTATCTGAATGTCCGCAATACGATCGCCTCGATCCTGGAATTCGGGGCGGTGCCGATCATCAACGAGAATGACACGGTCAGCGTCGACGAGCTCAAAACGACGTTTGGCGACAACGATCGGCTGGCCGCGATGGTGACGAACCTGATTCGGGCCCCACTGCTCGTTGTGCTTTCCGACATCGAGGGACTCTACGATGGCGATCCCAGCCGCAAGGAGTCGAAACTCGTCCACACGATCGAAAAGATCGACGAGACTGTACTGGGCTACGTGCGCGACAAGAAAACCGGGCTCAGCAAGGGAGGCATGGCGAGCAAGCTCGAGGCCGCGCGGATGGTCACCACCGCCGGCGAAAGCATGATCATCGCGTCCGGCCGACAGCCAAACATCCTCACCCAGGTGTTCGCGGGAGAACTCGTAGGGACGCTCTTTGTCGGCCAGGGAAAAGGAATCACGCCGTACAAACGGTGGCTCGGCTTTTCGGCGCAGGTCCGTGGGCGCGTCCAACTCGACGCGGGAGCCCGTCGAGCCATTCTCGAACAAGGTCGCAGTCTGCTCGCGGCTGGAATCGTCAATGTTCAGGGAGAGTTTCAAAAGGGGGATGTCGTGGCGCTCTGCGACAGCGAAGGACACGTCATCGCCCGCGGACTTTCGAATTACTCGTCGGCCGACATCGAACGGATCAAGGGGATCAAGTCCGACAAGATCGCCCAGGTCCTCGGCCGCCGCCCGTACGAGGAAGTGATCCACCGCGACAATCTGGCAATTGTGCGTAAATAAGCCGACTTTAGGGCTCGACCCGCGACGGCGCGTTACGAAGAATTCGGGCAGGTTGCCCTCGACCGTCACGCTCTGTCCCTCGCAATGAACTATCTGGCGCACGGCTACCGATTCACCCAGGATCCCTACTTCCTGGCCGGTACCGCCGCGCCCGACTGGCTGAGCGTGATCGACCGCAAGATGCGGCTGCGGTCCAAGACTGCTGCTCAATTTGTCGACGACCCGGATCCGACTGTGGCCGCCATTGCTCGCGGAATTGTGCAGCACCATCACGACGACGGATGGTTTCACCAGACCGAAGCCTTCGCGACTTTGAGCCTCTCATTTGCGATGGCCATCCGCCGCGTCTTGTCGGCCGATGACGGCTTTCGGCCCAGTTTTCTGGGGCACATTCTGGTCGAATTGCTCCTCGACGCGATTTTAGTCAAAGAATCGCCCCAGCGACTGGAGGACTACTACCAGGCCATCGCAGCGCTCGATCCAATAGTTGTCCAGGAGGGCCTTAACAAGCTGGCGACTCGTCCCAGCGAGCGGATTGCGATACTCATTCCCCGCTTTCACCAGGAGCGTTTTCTAGCCGACTACGGGGAAGACGCCCCGCTCCTCATGCGGCTTAACCACGTGATGCGGCGTGTCGGGTTGCCGCTGCTCCCCGAGGGATTGCAGGAGTTATTCCCAGAATTGCGATCACAAGTTCACAGGCGGCGTCGCGAACTGCTGGCCGGCATTGACTAAGCACAGTTAGCCTGTGCGGCCGCAACCGCCCCCTATTGCCGGCGGGCATCGGCCACGCCGTGGGCCGCTTCGCTCGCCCTCTGTTCCTGGGCGAGCCAGTACTGCCAGCGCTCGCGGTCGAAATCGAAGTTGGTCCCGGTAAGGCGAACGAGCGCGTCGAGGACATGCTGATTGCGGATGCGGCGAATGACCACCTGCGGCCCTTGTCCCTGCTGGAGCGAGGGGCCGCTGTCCGAAAACGTGGCGGTCGTCGAATCGGGACTGCCGCGGCCTGGCAGCACCTGCTGATGGGTCGTGACGAGGGCGGCGACCAAGGGTGCCAGCGCGCTCTTGTCGCCGATCCGGCCGAGTGCATAGGCCGCCCGATTGACCTTGCCATTGACCGGGTCGCGAAGGGCTGTGATGAAGGCGTCGGCCAGTCGCGGGGGATTGCGCGCGAGCAGCCGGTCGAGGCAGTAGTGGAGCATCTCCTCATCGGGATCGACCAGCACGCGGTGCACCAAAACGCCTACGGCCGCTTCGCAGTCCATCTGGGCCAGCACGTCGGCATAGAGTACTTTCACCCTCCGCACGCGCTCCCGCGCGAGCAGGCCAGCCAGCGGCTCCACTGCCAGAGGATCGTGAATCGCCAGGTGCGACTGTTGCGCGGCGCGGGTTCGCTCGGGATCGTCGAGATCTTGCCGCCAGCGGCGGAGTTTCTGCAGCCAGTCCTTTTGGACGATCTCCTGGCGGGCCCGCTCTTCCAGGATTTCAATCTCCTGCGGCGTCCGCCACTTGCCGCGGTAGAGTTCGTATCCCTTTTGCCGCCGAAACTCGTCGCGCGTCGTCCACTCTCCTTCGAG
>JALORD010000554.1 GCA_025459145.1 Pirellulaceae bacterium
CCGATCGCCGCCGCCAGTTCGCGTCCTTCGTCGCTCGTGACGCGGCGGAGCTTGGCCGCCGGCAGCGGCGCGAACCGGTCGATGACCACCTCTTCCTCTTCCCAGCCGTGGCCGAACGGATCGTGGGCCGAGTGGAAGATCAGCTCGACTTCGGTCTGGCTCTCGTCGGCGGGCGAATAGTCGTCGGGATCCCCTTCCCGCGGCAACTCTTCCTCGAGCGCGGCCAGGCTCGCCTGAATCGCGTCGAGGCCCATTTCGGCGGCGTGCGCCTGAACGGGCTTAAACGGGCCGACGAGCGTCGGCGCGGTGCTGGAAGCGGGCGAACCGAATTCGACAACGGACGGAGCACTAGCGGCCGACGCATTCGCCGCCGAATCCGCTGCGAGCGGGGCCTCGTCGTCGAGCTGGCCGAACTCGATCACGCTGGCCGCAGGGGCTGCCGTCGCGGCAGGACGCTTCGCCTCGTGCCACGGCACGGGCAGTTGCTGCAGATCGGCCCAAGCTTCGTTAACCCCGGCGGCGTCGAGCTGCGTATGTCCGCCGAGGGCTGCCAGCATCAGCGCGTGATCGCACAATTGATTCACCAGCCGCGGAACCCCGTCGCTGGCCGTGTGAATGGCTCGCAAGGCGTCCGCCGTGAACAGCCCGTCCGCGGGCGCCCCGGCCCGCTTGAGCTGCTCCTGAACGTAGTAGATCGTCTCGTCGCGCCCCATAGGCTGCAGGTAGCACCGGGCGGCGATCCGTTGCTGGAACGATTCGAGCTTCGGGCTTGCCAGCCGCTCTTCCAGCTGCATCCCTCCGGCCAGGATCAGGCGCACGAGAGGCTCGCCATCGCGTACGAGATTGGTAATCAGCCGCACTTCTTCGAGCAGCCGCAGCGGCAGCGTGTGGGCTTCGTCGACCAGAAGCAGTAGCCCGGCCAATCCCGAGTCGCGCGGCTCCAGGTGGTCGATGAGCGACAGCCGGAGCTCGCTCTCGTCCATGTCGCGATAGGGCAGCTTCAGCTCGAACAGGATGTTCTGCAGCAGGGCCCGCCGGGTGGAGAGCCGGGCGGCGGCCAGCGTCGCGACGGCAAACTTGCCGCGGAAGTGCTGGGCCAGGAGTTGGCAGAGGAGCGATTTGCCGGTGCCGGCCGAACCGATCACGAGGCCCGGACCTTCGGCCCGTTCGACAACCCGCACGAGCGTCGTGCGAGCCTGTTCGAGGGCTTCGGTCGGAATATAGCGCTCCGCCGCGGGGGGAGCGGCAAACGGACGATGCGTCAGGTGGAAGTAGCTCTCGTACATCGTGGTCCGGAGGAAGGGAGACGGGGACGGAGTGGAGTCAAGTTCGCGCGTGCGGCCGCTCGCCGGGACCCCTCCCGCGAGTGTCCCTGCTAGCGTGGCAAGCTCGGCGCGAACTCCGAGCGGACAGCATCCCTACCCATAAACCCATCGACCAACTTCCGCCCGCCTCTCCACTGGGGAACCGCCAGGAGCGGAAGTTTCGGGCCAGACTCGTTGCCGACCACGCGGCGCGGTTTGCGCGGCTTCACCGGAAATTAACCGCAGATAAACGCAGAAACAAGCAGATTCGGACGGGCAGCAAGTGTGCGACGGTTCCAGCCGCCGCTTCTTCAGGAATCAGCTTACTCCGCGTCCCACGGTGGCTGTCTCTTGCCCTACCCCAGCAGCCTTCCCGCGACTTCCGACAGCACTCCAAACGGGTCGACGAGTACTTGCGAGGCGAGCCAGCGGTCGGAGATGACTGTAAAGACGAGGGCCAGCATCATGCCGGCGAGGACGATCTCGGCTCCCCGCACGATGAGCCGCGCGGTCCAGGGGCCGCTCGCCGCGGTAATCGTCCGCCAGTAGCGCGATTTTTGGTGCGGCGTGGTAATCGCCGTCTGGCCGATCAGCGGCAGCGCCAGCAGGGACGCGATTTCATCCATCGTTTCGATCACCAGCCGCGGCACCAGGGCTCGCGACAAGGCGAACATCAGACCCCCGGCCACCAGGGCAATCAGCCCCGCGCCGATCAGCGTCAAACCACGCGGAGTGCCGCCCACGCGCGTCACGATCTGCGCCGGTTCGATCGACCACGGCAGGCCGACGCTCGACGACAGCCGCTGCACTTCCGATTGCAATTGCCGCTCGGCCCACTGCCGGGCCCGCGTCGCCGCCGACAGATCGGCCTCTGCCGCGTCGAGGGCGCTATAGGGAGGCCCGGCAAGATAGCCGTAGGCCCCCGCTTGGGCTTGCGCCTCTTGAACGACATTCGCCACGGGTTGCGCGTTCGTGCCGATGTTGCCGAACAGCTCCTGTTCGAGGCCGGCAATCTGGGCCCGCAGCGTCAGCACCTGCGGATGCTGCTCGGTGAACGTCCCCAACAGCTTGGCGAGCTCGGCCCGCAATGTTTCAAGCCGCTCCCGGAGGGGCGCCAGGCGCTCGCTGGCCGCATCGCCGCTGGCCAGCGGGCTCTCCGGAGGACTAGCGGGCGCGAGCTGCACTTCGGGAGCTGGCGCGACTGCCGGCGCCGCCGGTGGAGCCAAGGCGGCCAGCTCAGCTTCGCGGCGGAGCGTGTCGACCTTTCCGCGGAGCAGGTCTTCCGTATCGCGGGCGGCGGCCAGTTCGGCCTGCAGCCGGGAGAGGGTCCGCTGGCGCGCGGCCTCTTGCCGCTGGACGACATACTGTTCGGCAAACTGCCGGGCGACCCGATTCATCGACCGCTGGGCGTCGGTCGCCCGGAGCGTCAGTTCCTGCAGGACGATGTCGCAGCCGCCACTAGCATGCTCGGTCACACGGGCATGCACTCCCGGAGCGGCTGTCTGCAGCCAGGCCTGCACTTCGCCTGCCGTTTGCCCCTCGGCCAGGCGGCCGGAGAGCCGGCCCTCGATCAAATACCCGCGAAACGGCACGCGCAGCACGACCATCGCCGCCAGAAACGTGGCCAGTGCGACCACCAGGGTCGCATAGCCGCGGACGGCGGGCGGGCGCGGGGGGCAAGCGGGATTGGTGCTGGAGGAGGACATTCCGTGTCCGAGTCTGGGGGCGCGGCCTGGGCCCCAGCGCCAGGCAGGAGCCCGCAGCCGGTGCGCAGTATTGCCACGCCAACAATCCGTCTTAATCTGCTATCGGCGGATTTTGCCTGCTAGCAGGCGTCGCGCCGCTTTTCCGTTGCTGGCTCGACGTCCGCTGCCACGCATCTTCGTCCGGAAAGGCGGTCACTGCGGGTTCGACCGTGCCGTCAGCGAATAAAATCGCTTCAATCGCTTTCGCTTTGGGCCCGTTGAAAAAATAATCAGCACGCAATTGCGACAAATCACCCCGGCATTCCAACCAGTTGCCAAGGGAGTTTGTCGGACTGCTCCAACGAGGCATCCGACCGCGAAACCAGTTGACCGGGGCCAGCGTCGCCAGTAGAAGCACGGCGACGATCGCTAGCGCCAGCTTCGAGCGGGCTGCTCGGCTGGATGCAGGGGCGGAGTTTACGTCGCTGGATCGCATGGAGATTCTCTCGACAATGCTTTAGCGGTGTTTCGTCAGTCTGCCGAAGCGCCTTAGCGATTTTGCTCCTCGTCCAATAGAGTCCGCCGCCGACTCAGCCGCACTCCCGGTGAAAACGTGCGGGCACTCTGCTCCGAAGATAGCTCTTGCCGGAGGCGGCGAATAATTTCGAATTTCTCTTCGTCTTGACGCAGCCAGGAATCCAGCGAGGCCTGCGGTTCCTGCGGAACGTCAAAGACGAGCGTGGGACCCAAACTCGGCACGAGCGAACCGGCGACGAAGAGCAGGACGATCGCCAGCGCAATCGCCGACTGGCGGAACGGATGTCCGTCGGCGAACCACGCGGAGCGTCTAGGGTCGGCTGGCATCATCGGAGTGTCGTTCGGCGGCATCATTTTCTGATTGTAAGTGCACTTCCATCTCACCTTTCGCGAAGGCAACTTCCCAGACTTCATCCGACGAAACGGACCCACTGCGCTTGGAACGCACCTGCTGCGCCGCCCGCACGGCCAGTTTCCACTCTGCCAAGTCAATGGATCTTTGTTCCCAATTGCGGCGCTCCCAATCGCACAGCGCAACCGAAGGGCTCGCTGCATTCTTTAGACGGCCGTGCAGCCCCGGCAGGGGGACGAGTGTCGCCACCAGCAGCGTTCCAACGATGGCTAGCGAAAGCAGCGACCGGACGATGCGGGCTCGATCGGCATTCGCGGCGCGGGTTGGCATGAAAGGCTCCTCGACCTTCACTCGGATGGTGGTTGCTCTTCCCACCGAGAATCCGTGGTCTCGTCGCGCGCCGTTTCCATCAACAGCTGGAGGTGCTCGAAGTTGCTGATGGTCACGGGAGCGGATGTATTTCCGGTCCGGTAGAGCCACCAGATCTCGCGACTCGTGGTGCTGTCCGGGGGCTCGGACCAAGCCTGCAGCGAACGGGACGGGCTCGACCACCGGGGCAGCCGGCCGCGGAGCCACTGCACCGGCGTGAAGGTCGCCAGGAGTAGTGCCGCCACGATTGCGCCGGCCAGAGCCGAGCGCGTGAAACGGCTCGCAGGACTTGAACTCGAACGCGGCATCGGCGGCTCCCTTCCGATGCCCATATGTTACTCGCCCGGCAGTGGGGGTTCAACTTCGGTCAGCGGTAGCGGCACGGTGCGGACAGGTGTGGGAGGCGTCGCCAGCGGCGGTGCGGGACAGCCTCCCATCACCATGACGCCCACAAGCGGCGGAGCATTGTTCGTCGGCGAGAGCCACTCGCTGAACGCCTGCGAGGGCGGGCCGGCGGGCCGCGGCAGCCAGCGGCTCGCGAAGCTGCCCAGCGCCGTGCTGCCGAGAATGGCCATGAAGAGGCCGCAGGCCGCCGCCAGCGACCGGGCGAGCCGCCGCCGGACACCGCGGAGGCCCACCGGGCAATCGGCGGTGAGCACAGTCCCGTCGTGCCGGCGATAGAACCGTACGCACAGCCTGCCTTCGCGTTCGAAGACGAGCTTTTCTGCCTCGGGCCGCGACATGGCCGTCAGGTTGTAGACGTGCCGCTGGCAATCGCCGCAGAAGCGCGAACGGTCGTCTCCCGGCATGACGTCCCAATCGGCCTCGCATGGTGACGCGATCTGGATGAGATCGAGCGAACGGTCGGTGCGGTTCATGGCGAGGTCTCCGCGATTGGCTGGGAGGGTTTCTCGGTGCTCGTTACTTTGTCGACCACGTAGATACCGCGTTTGGCAATTTGGACCGCAGCCGCCGCTCGCATCAGCCGATAGTCGAAGAGCCGCAGCGGCAGGGCGGTGACAGCCGCGAGTGCCGCGTACGACGCGAGGGCCATCGCCAGTTCGCCCGTCTGGCCGAAGCGCTCTGTCGAGTCCATTCGCCCGGCGGCCGACATATACGCCGCCAGAATCGGAATCGCGAGTGCGAGCGTCGTCAGCCGCAGCCAGACCGGCCCCGGCCGCAGGACGCTCCACAGCCCGCCGAGCGCCACGCTCGCCATGGCCACCGCGAGAAACAGCTCGCGATTGTTTCGCGGGAAGACGCCCCGCATGACTTCGACCGTACCGCCGGTGAGCAAATTCTCGCTGCGGATAGCGAGGTCGCGTGCAATGCCGTACCTGTCGCCCAGCGGGTCGTAGGCCAGCCGGGGTTCGAGCCACTTAAGCGCCGCGATGGTGACCGCAACCAGTGCCGTGGCGATCAAGATCGACCGGATCGAGAACTGCGGCGTGAGCGACAGGTCGTCGGGCGAAGCGCCGCGGAGCTGCAGACCCGAGACCCGGGTGACAGCGGAACAGACCAGGGCGACGATGACGATCGTGAATAGAATCGGCGGCACAAACGGCAAGCCGCCCCCGAAGAATTCGCCACTATAAATTGCTCCCCACACCGCCAGCAGGCCCATGGCCGCCGGCCACCGCAGCCACACGCGGCCCGTCCCCAACACGGCCCAAGTCGGAATAAGCACGAGCCAGACAATCGGCACACTGTCGCGCAGGGCCAGTGCGAGCCAGGCATTGCTGTCGCGGAACCAGGTCGCCACGCCGATCGCATGCAGCATGGCGACCCCCGCCCCAACTGCCCAGTCCAACCGCCGGCTGAGTCGGTGTTGATCCACGACGTTCCTCCGAGCAAGGCGGCAGCGATGAGAGGGCCAGCGACCACAAGCCCCCGAATAACGCCCAGAATAGCGGCTGCCTGGAACTTAGACGAACCAGCCGCCGCAATTGTTTCCTCTATAATGGGGCCTTCTCGCGGGTTTTTACGTTCGGGCGGCTGGCCGCGACATCTCCCCACTATGTTCCAAATCAAGATCTGCGGAATCACGACGACCGACGACGCCCTGCTCGCGGCCGAGGCGGGAGCCGACGCGATTGGGCTGAATTTCTATGCCCAGAGTCCCCGCTGTGTGTCGCCGGAGGGAGCCCAAGAGATC
>JALORD010000555.1 GCA_025459145.1 Pirellulaceae bacterium
TGTGTGGCATTTGGCCATTCGCGGTATCACCTGCCGCTGATGCCGATTTTGATGATTTACGCGGCAGCGCTACTCGTGAACTGGCGTAAGGTAGGCTCAAAGTGGCGCTCCTGGCGGTTTGCCGCCGCGGGGATTGTTTGCCTCGCGCTCGCCTTGAGCTGGGGGCTGGATCTCCTGGCGGAAGCGGGCCGCTTTTAATCAGCGATAAGAACGACCGGCAAACTCATGCCTGGAATTTGTGGATATATCGGAGCGGACGGAAGCGGCGCTATGCCGGCATTGGCCGACATGATCGCGCCGCTCTTACCGCACGACTGGTTCGTCACCGAAGAGTGGGAGCCGACGGCGGGATCCGCTCGCTGGGAATCCGGCTTGGCCGCGGTTTCGCTGAAGCGTGCCAATTGGCAATCGCACGTGGCCCGCGATTCGGCCAGCGAGATTTGCTGCGTCCTGGATGGCGAGTTTTACAATCGGCGGGAACTGCTATCCGCCTTGCCGCCGCTAGCGCGTACGCAACTGGGCGATCAGCCGACAGATGCGGTGATCCTTCTGGCTGGCTTTCGCGCCGGCGGGAAAGCGTTCCTGAAGACACTCAGCGGCTCGTTCTCCGCCGTGCTGTGGGATGCCGCCGCCGGGCGAGCCACGATCGTCACCGACCGATTCGGCAATCGGCCGCTCTACTATGCGGCCAACTCCGCGACAGGGACCTCCGACCGGCTCCTGTTCAGCTCGCGGCTGAAGAGCCTCACCGCAGTAGGTGGCGCAACGGCCGCAGCCGATCCGCGCGGCCTGGCTCAATTCTTCTCGTTTGGGCACTACCTGGGGGAGAACACTTCGCTGGCGGGCGTGATGGTACTGCCAGCGGCGGCCTGCTGGACGTGGGATGCCAAGAGCGGCACTTGGGACCGCGACACGTACCACTCGTGGGCCGAGGCGTACGACATCCAGCATGCGTCGTCCGCCGACTGGATCCAGGCGATCGGCGATGCCTTTGGCCGGGCCGTCACGTCGCAGACCGAAGGGACCCCGCATCTGGGTCTCTCGCTCTCGGGCGGGCTCGACGCCCGGACGATCCTGGCGGCGATCGATGTTCGCCGGACGCCACTGGAAACGGTGTGTCTGGGGATCGCGGGAAGCCTCGACCATCGCTGCGCGCAGCGCTTGGCCGAAGTCGCCGGCTGCCAGAATCACAGCCATGTCCTCGATACGCAGTTCCTGGCCGACTACCGCCGGCATCTCGAGTGGATGGTTCGCCTGACCGACGGGCAGTATCTCTCCCAGTGCATCGTGATGCCGACGCTGCCGCTCTACCGGAAGCTCGGCATCGAAGTGCTCCTCCGCGGCCATGCGGGCGAGCTGATGCACATGTACAAGGCGTACAACTACTCGCTCGACGAAGCATCGCTGGCGGTCGGCAGCGTCGGCGAATTGGAGAAGTGGCTCTTCGGCCGGCTGAGCGCCTACATGCTCGATGGTGTGAATGAGCCGGTTTTCCAGGGCGACTTGTGGAACGAGCTTGAGCCGCTCGCCCGTCAGTCGCTCGCTGACGATGTGGCCGGGACAGCCGCAGTCGAACCACCGTCGCAGCGGATCTGGCAACTCTTCGTCACCCAGCGCCTCCGCCGCGAGACGGTCCTCTCACTCAACGAATTCCGTTCGATTGCCGAGACGCGGCTGCCAATTCTTGATAACGACTTGATCGCCCTGCTGCTGGCCGCTCCGCCGAGCATCAAACTCGGGGAAGAGATCCAGCAGGCGCTGCTCCAGCGGTATCGGCCCGAGTTTCTCCGCGTCGTGAACGCCAACACGGGAACGCGAGTCGGCGCGGGTCCGTGGGCTCGCAAGTTTTCCTCGCTCAAGCTGCGGGCGCTCGCCAAGCTGGGACTTCCCGGCTACCAGCCCTACGAACGGCTCGGCCTGTGGCTCAAGCGCGAACTGCGGCAAATGGTCCGCGACATATTGCTCGATCCGCAAACGCTCGACCGCGGCGTGTACCGGGCCGATGGTATACGCGCCGTCGTCGAGAACCATCAGGCGGGCCGCGCCAATCACACGTACCTGATCATGGCCCTGATGATTTTCGAGCTGGGACAGCGGTATTTGTTTGCGGACGGACCATCGAGCAGCGAACTCCCGCTTCGTCAACCTGCCGGAATTGCCGGAGGAGTTCGCTGATGGCGCGAGAGCACCCAACAGTTTGCCAGGTCCTACACAGCCTCAACGTCGGCGGGGCGGAGATGCTTGCCGCGCGGCTGGCGCGACATTTGCGCAACGAGTTTCGTTTCGTGTTTGCCTGTTTGGACGAACTGGGTCCGCTGGGCGAACAACTCCGCGGGGAAGGGTTCCTGGTTGAAGTCCTGGGGCGCAAAAGCGGCATTGACTTTAGCTGCGTGCGGCGGCTGGCGGCCTTCGCCCGCCGCGAAGGTGCGGGGATCATTCACGCCCATCAGTACACGCCGTTCTTCTACTGCCGCGCGCCGGGGCCGCTTATCGCCCGGCCGCCGGTGCTCTTTAACGAACACGGCCGGTTCTTTCCCGATCTGCCGAATCGCAAGCGGATGCTCTTTAACCGGATGTTCCTCCGCGGTAAGGATCGGGTTGTCGCCGTGGGAGAGTCCGTCAAGCAGGCGCTAATCGACAACGAAGGGATTCCCGCTCGCCGGATCGATGTGATCTATAACGGCGTCAGGCTCGACGATTTCGCGGCTGGCACCGAGCTGCGGGGCGAGGTGCGCCGCGAACTGGGGATCGATCCCGCGGCGCCGCTGGCCATTCAAGTCGCGCGGCTCGACTATCTCAAGGATCATTGCACGGCCATCCGCGCCGCCGCACGTGTGCGAAAGCAATTGCCCGGGTTTCGCCTGCTGCTCGTCGGCGAAGGCCCGGAGCGGCCCAAGATCGAGGCGGAGATTGAAGCACTGGGACTCGAGGACGCCGTCCTGATGGTCGGCCTGCGGACCGACGTCCGCAGGCTCCTGGCCGCGGCTGACTTCTTTCTCCTCACCAGCATCAGCGAGGGGATACCTGTCACGCTAATCGAAGCGATGGGGGCCCGTCTTCCCGTCGTCTCGACCGCGGTGGGAGGGATCAAGGAAGTCGTCATCGCCGAGGAAACAGGACTCCTGACAAAAGTAGGCGACGACGGGGCGCTGGCGGCCGCGATGATTCGGCTGATAACCGATCCGTCGCTGGCCAGCAAGCTCGGTGCGACCGGCCGCTCCCGCGCCGAGCAACTCTTCTCCGAAGACGAAATGCACTCCAAGTATGTCCAGCTGTACGAGGAGATGCTCCCCCGCAACTCACGGCAGCCGCGCGATTCAGTCGCTCCCGCCGCCGCATAGCATCGCTCACTGGCTCCCCGCCTGATGTCCACTGAAACCAGCACTCTCCCCCGCGAGGAATCGATCACCGAGGCTGAGCT
>JALORD010000128.1 GCA_025459145.1 Pirellulaceae bacterium
GCGTCTGTACATAGGCGAGCAGATCGTTCTCGGCGGGTCGCGGCAGGCTGGTGCCGCGGGTGATCGCCTCGCGCGTGGCGTCGCTGCCGCCGGTTTCCAGGCGAAACTGATCGAGCGAACGGACCGACGGCGTGGTTACTTCGCGGGCGGCCAAAGCCAGCGGCTGCACCTCGCCCCCCAGGTGGAGGGCCGGTGGATCGGTCGCGGCCGACAGCCGGCTCGCGTCGTGATCGAACGCCCGGCCGAGCCAGCCGGTGCTGCGGCTGGCCAGGTCGGTGCGGGCGGTGTGCCAGATGTCCATCGACTCGAAGTGCGAGCGGTTGGGGTTCGGATAGCCGACTCCCTGCACGATGGCCAGCCGCCGCTCGTCGAGCATGGTCTGAAAGCCCGTGAGGCTCGGGTGCAGGCCGAGTGAGCCGTCGATCTTCAGCACCCGGTCGGCGCCGATCCGCAGGCTGGGCCGGAGCTTGCGATACGTCTCGTCAGTGTAGGGAATCACTGTGTTGAGGCCATCGTTGCCGCCGGTGAGCTGCACGACGACGAGAATTCGTTCGCCGGTGGGTTTACCAGCGTCCGTCTCGGCGCCATACGCGGCGGAGCTCAGCAAGAACCGCGGCGCGAGAGGTGAGAGCGAGACAAGCCCCGCCGTGGCGGCCGAAGCGGCGGAAATCGACGCGAGGAATTTGCGGCGGGAGTGCATGGTGGTCACGGTTTAGAGTTCAAAGTTCAAGGTTTGACGTTCGTCATTTGGCTTTCGTGCTTCCTTCGACATTCGACATTCGACGTTCGACCTTGCCTTCTATGCGAGTTGGAATTCCGGCAGGCTGGCCAGGACATGGACGACTCGTTTGAGTGCGGCGGCGTCTTTGGCGCCGCGGCGATCGATCTCGGTGGCGAGGCCCTGGCTCGCTTCAGCCGGAACTGGGACAGCCAGCAGCACATCGCTCAGGTACGCGACAATGTCGTCTCCCGTCTTCAGATTGAGGCGGGCGAAATAGGCGTCGAGCGTGGTGCCGCCGAACTTAGCGTCGCCGTTTTCGAGGAGGGCTCGGACCAGGTTCGCCCGGCCGAGGAGCGTCGAGCTGTTGATCCACGCTCGCCCGCCCGCCCAGCCTTTCACGTTCGGCGGGAAGAAGGCCATCTGGCCGAGATCCTTCAGCTTTTGCGAAAGCTGGACCATGTTGCCGCTCGTTTCGAGCGACGAGAGCAGGCCGATGGCCAGCTCGACCGGCGAGCGAATCTTCCGCCCCACGGCGAGATCCGAGTAGAAGAGCCGACTCGTGAGGATCGTTTCGACCACCGGCGCGACGGTGAGGCCGCTAGTGCGGAACTTCTCGGCGAGCGGCGCGATGAGCTCGGCCGGAATATCGTCCTCGTCGGCGACGAAGTAGCGGACCAGCTTCGTGCAGAGGAACTCCGGCGTCGCGGGCTGCTCGAGGATCACCGCGAGTCCCTCGTCGCCATCCATCTTGGCTGTGCGGCCGAGGACCGTTTTGCTGCCGTAGTCGTGCTGGTACTGGTTGAACTTGAAGGCCCCGTGCTGGATTTCCCAGCCGGTGAAGCAGCGGGCCAGCTCCTGAATGTCCTGCTCGCTGTAGCGGCCGACGCCGAGACAGAAGAGCTCCATCACCTCCCGGGCAAAGTTTTCGTTCGGATGCGTCTTGCGATTCGTGGCCGAATCGAGATACAGCAGCATCGCCGGATCGCGGGCGATGCCGCGGACCAGCGCCTCGAAGCTTCCCAGAGCGTGCTCGCGAAATAGCTCGTTCTGCGCCAGGAGCAGCCGGGCGTCGCGGACCTTTTCGCCGCTCGTCGCGAAGTGCCCGTGCCAGAAGAGGGTTGTCTTTTCGAGGAGCGGAGCGGGCGTGTGCCGCATTCGGTGCAGCCACCAGCCGGAGAGCTGCTCGGGGCTATTCGTGGCGAGGGCGAGCTGCGCGAAGCGATGCATTTCCTGGTCGAACTCGGCAGCCCTGGGCCCCGGTTCAAGTAGCTGCCGGGTCGCGTCCGCGGGGCCGAGCTTCGCAAGCTCATCGAGCTGAGCGGCGGGGGCTCCGAAGCCAGCGCGGCGGACGAGATGCGCCGCTTCACGCCGCGAGAGCGTGCCGCTAGCCGGTTCGTAGGGGAGCCAGGCCTCGCGCGGATCGGCGTCGGTCAGTCGTCGGCTCATGAGTTCACCTCCTCGGCGGACATGCTCGGCGGCAGCGATCCGCTATTTCCGCTCGGCCAGCTTCAGTTCCAGCGACAGCTCCAGCTTGTCCTGGCCGACGGTAAGCTCGGCCGCCGACTGCTGAATGCGACCTACGATATGCACGAGGCCGCCGATCTCGCGCTCGGCCGCTTCGCGGTCGTGCCCCTTTTCGAGCATGTTCTGCGCGATGAGCGGGTCGCGATTGTCGGCCAGCGCCGCCTGGGCCGATGCGCCATCGATCACGAGCTGCGTGTTCTTGCCCCCAGCAGCGGCCGGCGCGTTCTTCACCGCCTCGAGCATGGCGATTGCCAGGGGCTTGCTGCTGGCCAGGATGAACTGCTCGCCGCGGATCGCGATCGTCGGCGAGGCGTTGTACTGGATCGGCGCTTCGTCGGCCGATTGCCCGGCGCCTGGCGGCAGGTATTCGCCCGAGACGACCAGCGCACCGTCAACCTCCCGGCTATTCATATCAAGCGGCGGAGCGCCGTTCATCGCGCCGACGACGTTCAAAAAGCCGATCGCACTTTGAAACGTCACTTTGAAGATGCGGGCGGTCTCCGTGGGGTTCTTCATGCGGACGACAATCGCCCCCGCCGGGAGCTTGATCGCCGGCGTGATCCCTTCCTGCGGGAATTGTTGCCGGGCAACGACGAGTTGCAGCCCGGGCTCGAGGTTCCCCAGAATGTCGTCGCGAAAGTTGCGGCCGGCAAACAGCGTTGTCAGGCCGCCCTCCGCCTCGGCGAATTTAGCGTTTGTCCCTTCGTCGAACAGGTCTGGTGCGTTCCGCCAGAGCGACGCGAAATCGCGATACGTCGAGAGCGAGAGGAGCGTCCCTTCGGTAGTGAGGAGCGGCGGCGCTTGGCCGCCCGCCGCAGGCCCCAGATAGAACTCGCGCTTCGCGGCGATCTGGGCCGGATCGCAGGGGAGAGATGCGGTCAGCTTGGCGCCCGATGCAGCCAGGTCGAGCCGCGCGGTCACGTAGGGTGCCGCCGGCAGTCCGCCGATCACGCCTCCCGCGAGCAGCTCGAGCGGCGGGTTGTCGCTCTTCTTGCTGAGGGCTTCTTTCAGAATGCCTGTCAGCCGGAGAACGCGGAGGTCGACATAGAGCCACGCCGCCGGCGGCGGTGCCTCGGCCGTTTGCGGCACGACCGACGCACTTCGCGCGGTCTGAAACTGCCCGTCATCGGCCAGCGATTGGCCGCCGTCCTGATAGAGCTCGAGCACCATGCCGACGAGCCCCGGGTTGCCTGCGGCGATCAGCCAGTGGTCGATCGTCGCCAGATAGACCTTGTCGATCTGATGGATCGACACGCCCCGCAGCTCGGTGGTCTTCACCGGATCGCCCGCTCCGCGCTTCTCAGCTTCGGCCCGAACTAAATCGAGCGCTGTCGCGAGCGCCTTCGCAACGTGCTCCGGATCGTCGCCGCGGGCCAGGGCCACGCCGCTGCGCGTGGGCAGATCGATCCCCAGATGCACGCCGCCATGCGTCAGGCTCTTCAAGGCCTCGCGCCATGGCCGGCCGAGTTGCTTCTCGACGTGGGCCAGGACCTCTTGATACTCGGCATACTGCGGCGAGGCGAGCGCCTTCTCAATCTCCGGCGCGCTGCGAATTTCCTCGACCAGCGGATGATCGAGCACAAGGCCCAGGGCGCCCGCCGGCTGCGGCACTTCGAGATACGCTACGACCGATTCGGGCAGCAGATCGGCCGCCGTTTTCTCGGCGGCGAGCAGCGGGCCCGAACTGAGCAGTGCAGCCGCCAGCGACCAAGAGCACATCGATCGGCAGAACATGAGCACACCTGTGAGAAAAACTCGGCTCGTCCGCCGCGGAATCCGCGGGTGAATGCCCCACCCGTCCGCGACACCAACCCATACCAAAGATAAGCCTGGCGGGTTTCAAACGCACGCAAAATCGCCAGCCGGTCGCTCATGCATTTGCCCATCCGCGACGGCAATCCCCAGGCCGCAGGTGGCTGCTCGCCAGCCGGGGCAGTATGCTGGTCCGGCCCTGGCCGCGAATTCCTTGCCTTCTCGCCTCCTTGCTCCTGCCGCACCACGATGACTCATTCACTTGATTTCGCCCGCCGTGTCGTCTTGATTGCCCTGTGCTGCGTCCCACTGAGCGGCGCGTTTCGCCCAGCTTCTGGGCAGGAGGTCGGCTCGCCGAGAGTTGCGGGTCCCTACGATCTGGTCCTCCGCGGTGGCCGGATTGTCGACGGCACCGGCGCGCCATGGTACATCGCCGATGTGGCGATTCGCGATGGCAAGATCGCCAAGATCGGCCGGATTCCTGCCGAAGAGGCCAAGCGAGCGATCGACGCGACCGGGCTCGTCGTGGCTCCCGGATTTGTCGACATGATGGGGCAGACGGCAACGCCGATGCTGGCCAGCCCCGCGACGAGCCTTAACCTGCTCACGCAGGGAGTAACGACGATCAATGCCGGCGAAGGAGTCTCGGCCGCGCCGCTCTCGGAGGAGGACGCGAAGTCGGCCGGCTACCGCACGATGGCCGAGTATTTCGCAAAGCTCGACGCAGCCGGGCTGCCGATCAACGTGGCCCAGACGATCGGCCACACCCAGGTGCGGCAGATCGTGCTCGGCGATGTCGACCGGCGGCCGAGTTCCGCAGAACTGGCCCAGATGCAGGAGCTCGTCCGCGAGGCGATGGAGGCCGGGGCGATTGGCGTCTCGACGGCGCTCATCTATCCGCCGGCCATCTATGCCACGACCGAAGAGATCGCAGCGCTAGCCAGCGTGGCGGGCGACTATGGCGGCCGCTACTACACGCACATGCGCAATGAAGGGGACCAACTCGAAGAGGCGATCGACGAGGCGCTTGCCATTGGCCGCCAGGGGAAAACGCCGGTGCACATTTTCCACCTGAAGACAGCCGGCCGGCAGAACTGGGGCAAGATGCAGCTCGCGATCGCCAAGATCAAGTCGGCCCGCGGCGCCGGCGAGCAGGTAACGGCCGACATCTACCCCTATGTGAACAATGGCCTGGGGATCGCAGCGCTCATCCACCCGCGGCACTTTACCGAGGGGGACGCAAAGCTCCTCGCCCGGATCGACGACAAAACCTTGCGGGCCGAGATTCGCCGCGAGATGGAAACGACCGGCGGTTGGGAGAACTGGTACCGACACGTCGGCCACGACTGGAGCAAGATCGTCATCGGGCGGACCAGCCACGCGCGATATCGCGAGCTGGCTGGCCAGAGCGTGGCGGAGATCGCGAAAGCGACCGGCGACGATTCGTGGGACGTGTTTTTTGAACTCGTGAAGAGCGGCGCGTTCGCCCTTCCCGAGAGTATGACCGACGCCAACAAGATCGCGGCGATGCAGGAGGAGTTTGTGTCGTTTTGCACCGATGTGGGACCGGCCGGCGGTTCAATTATCGCTGCGCACCCGCGGGCGTACGGCGCGTTCCCGCGGCTCTTCTCGCGCTATGTGCGCGATCTGGGGGCGATCTCGCTCGAGCGGGCCGTTGCCCAGGCGAGCGCCGCGGGGGCGAACAACGTCCTGGCCCGCGACCGGGGGCGGATCGCCGAGGGACTCGCCGCCGACGTGATTGCGTTCGACTATGGCGAACTGACCGACCGGGCGACGTTTGCCCAGCCGGCGGCGCTCTCGGAAGGAATGAAGTACGTCGTCGTCAACGGCCAACTCGTGCTCAATGATGGTAAGTACACGGGGGCCCGTCCCGGCCGCGTGCTGCGGGGACCGGGCTGGAAAGCGCCACAGTAGCGATCACCCGACGACCCGTTGTGTGCGCGGTCGGGCCGATTAAACTAAGTGGTGTGAGGAGTGAGCCAAGCCTCTCTTGGGTTTGGCTTTGTTTGTGAGCGTTTATCATCGAGTGCGCGGCGCCCGATCGGCGAGAATTCTCGTCGTCTCGCTTCTCCTGTGCGCATTAACGGGAGCCACGATAGGCTTTCCCGTCTGGGTGCGGCCCGCCAAGGACCGCAGCTCCCCGTTTCCCTGCCAGGACCGCGTCTGCGGCTGTATGGACGCGGCGGCCTGCTGGGCGCGCTGTTGTTGCCATACGAATGCGGAAAAGCTCGCCTGGGCCGAAGAGCACGGCGTCACGCCGCCGCAGTTCGTCGTGGAAGCGGCACGGCGCGAGCGTGGCGAGTCGGTTGTCTCGTGCTGTGCGAGCGGCGGCCGCTGCGAATCGCCGGCCCGCGAGGATCACGGGACGATAGCATCAACGGCGGCATCAACGTCAACTTCAACGCCAACGGCGGCGCTAACTCCGGCTGCCGAAACGTCGGCCGTGCGGTTTGTCCTGGCCGAGGACATGCGCCGTTGTCAGGGACAAGGAGCGTTGTGGCTGCTCCTCAGTCACGCACTGCCGGCTCAAGTTGCGATGCCCCTCGTGCCCGCGCCTCTCGCAGGACAATGGCTGCAGGTTTCTTCCGATCGCGGCACTCTTGCCGTCCGCGCGCCCGACTCGCCGCCCCCCAGGGCCGCCATCTAGTCCGGTTCTGAGCCGCGATCGGCTCGGTCATTCCGATATCGCTTTTCCGCTCGCGGAGCGAGCGGACCACGGGCCGCACTTCCTGTATGCCCCCGCGCTGTGGCAGGGCTCGCTCCTCACACAGTGACGATTGCCCCACGTGGGGGCACCTGGAAGCGGTTGGTCCTTGTTTCGCACTGCTCGGTTACACACGGCTTCGGTATGCGCGCGTTTGGCTAATCCGCAAACTGCGCGACAAACGGAGGATACGCCCACCCGTCTGCTTCCTTTCGACAACCCAGACTACCTATGCATAAACCACATCTGCGCCCCGCGTTCACGCTCGTCGAGCTGCTGGTCGTGATTGCCATCATCGGGATTCTCGTAGCGCTGCTCTTGCCCGCGGTGCAAGCCGCTCGCGAGGCGGCCCGCCGCACGCAGTGCAGCAACCACCTCAAGCAATGGGGCCTGGCCGCACATAACTACCACGACACGTTCGGCGCGTTTCCGATGACCAACGCCCAGAACTACCTGCCCAATACACAGGGGTTCTCGCCGCAGGCCCGGCTCCTGCCGTTCATTGAGCAGATCAACCTGCAGAACACGATCGACTTTTCGCAGCCGGCGTTTACCGGTCCGTTCAATAGTCTTGTACCGAATCCGCAGTTCGCGGCGACGTTCTCCACTCCCTTTCCGATTCTGTTTTGCCCCAGCGACCCGGCCGAACGACTGAACACCGGCGCGGGGGGAACCAACTACGCCGGGATCAACTACATGGTCAGCTATGGCAGCGGCACGGGGGCCAACTACGACCTCCGCTGGCGAACGGACGGCTTCGTCTGGGAGAATTCGGGCACCCGGTTCAGCGACGCGACCGACGGCTCTTCGAACACCGTGCTGCTGAGCGAAACGGTCCGGAGCGTGGGTGCTGATTTCACATTGCCCGCCGGGACGCTCCCCAAGTTTCCCTATCAGGCGACGCTCAACGGCTCGTCGGGAGTGAGCGCTGCTCTGCAGGCCACTCAGGGACTCGCCTCGACCGGCGGCGGCTGGACCAATGGCGCGAGCGGCGTAATCGAGAACAACGATCTGGTGACGATCTGGCCGCTGAAGACGAGTTGGCGGGGAGCCTCGAGCGCCGCCCTCCGCGGCCGGGGAACCTCCTGGGCCCACTCGGGCGCGATGAGCACGCTCACGAACGGCTACAGCCCGCCCAACAGCCGGATTCCGGATTTGGTGATTCACTTCACGGGGTTCTTCGCCCCGCGGAGCTTTCACCCCGGCGGAGCGCTGGCCGCATTAGCCGACGGCTCGGTCAAACTCCTTTCGAACTCGCTCGATCCTTCGGTCTGCCGCGCGCTGCATAGCGCGAACGGCGGCGAAGTCGTGGGGGATTACTAGTGGCAAGCTGGCACAATTGCTCGCTGCTGGTCCTGCTGGCACTTCTCCTGGCCGGCTGCGGTCCGCGGCCGGTGACGGGAGGAACCGGCGGCACGATTCGGATCGGCGGGGCGCCGATGAGCGAAGTGCAGGTGACTGTGCATCAGCCGGTGGGCTCCGGATGGGAGGCCGTAGGTTTTGGCGTGGCAGCGACCAATGGCTCGTTCGAACTGGTGACGAGCGGCGCTGCCGGGCCGCTGGCGCTCGCGCCAGGCACCTATCGTTGCACGCTCGAATCGGTCGGCGCACCGCTGGCGATCGCTCCCCAGTACACCGAGCCTGGCACTACGCCGCTTGAAATCGCCTGGCCCACGAGCGATGGCCGTCTCACGATCGACATTCCGGCTCAAAGAACGCTCCGTTGAGACCGATCTTCACAAACACTCCATTCCTTGAAGGACTTCATCGCATGAAACGCTCTACGATTTGCCTGACGTTCTGTCTCGCCGCGCACGCCACGCTTGCTTCGCTTACCTCGGCTCACGACTCCTGGGTCCAGACCAATACGAATCTCGTCCGCCAGGGCGATGTTGTGCACGTCGATTTGATGCTCGGCAATCACGGCAACGACCACCGCGATTTCAAACTCGCCAGCAAGCTCGACCCGGCGGGGGGGACGCTGGTGATCGTTTCGCCTAGCGGCAAAAGCTACGACGTGAAGAGCCAGCTCGCCGATCTGGGGTACGGACCGAAGGAAGGTTTCTGGAGCATGCGCTTCAAAACGGGCGAAGCGGGCCTGCACACCGTGGTGCATACCGTCGACCGGGTCGTCAATCACGGAACTCCCGTCCGGTCGATCAAAAGCGGCAAATGCTATTTCGTGGCCAGCACGAGTCTCGACCGACCATCCCCCGAGAACCCCGGTTTTGAAAAGCCGCTGGGGCACGCGCTGGAGCTAGTGCCGACGGCGAGCCCCGTCACGCCGATGGGTCCCGGGCAGCCGATCGCCGTGAAACTGCTCCTCAAAGGACAGCCACTGGACGGAGCGACGGTCTCGTTCATTCCTCGGGGCACAGAGCTCGCAACCGGCTTTGACGAGCGCTACCAGCGCAAGACCGACGCCAAGGGCCAGGCGAGCTTCACGCCGACCGAAGGGAACTATTACCTGATCGTGGCCCATCACCTGTCGCCGGACGAGACGGGAGCCGACTACGAGAGCACGAAGTACACTGCCACGCTGACGGTTTATGTCCCCGAAGTTTGTCCGTGCTGTGGGGAGTGACTGCGCCAAAGAACGCGAACGATTGCGCGGGAGCCAATCGCTACGCCGCATGCCGCCGCTGATGCAACTTGCTCAGGCAGCGATAGCAAGCCTCGCGCATCGCCTTTTCGCGCACATCGTCGAACAATCGGAAACCCATCTTGTTCGTGACATACGCGTAGCCGAGCCCTTCGCCCGGGTCGGCCATACCAAACGAGCCCCCCGCCCCGGGACAGCCGAACGCCGCGGGACTTTTGCCAAAGGGCATCGCCGAGCTGGGCCGCGAGAAGCCGAAGGTATACCGCGTGTCGAGTTTGAGAATGGCGTCGTGCGGACCTTGTGTGGGAACTGCCGGTGTAGCGACGAGCTCGCGCCAAGTCGCCGGCTTCATCCCCAGCTCGCGTCCTCCCGTCGCCAGACTGCCATAGATTCGCGCGATCGCCCGTGCCTGGCCGATCCCGTTGGCCGAGGGAATTTCCAGATGCCGCAGTTCCGGTCCGCCAATGTGCGCCGGGTTCGCCAGCGGAATAGACTTCACCGAACGCGCCACCAGCGATCGCGGCCAGATTCCAGCCAGGACCATCCCCACCGGCAGGTCGTTCAGGTGCCATAGGACAGCCGTGCGGTGCCAGCCGGGGGTTTTGGCGATTTGGTGTTCGCCGATGTCGCGCGGCAAGCCGATGTAGTACGGTGCTTGGAGCGGGCGGGCGATTTCGTCCTCAAAGAAGGCGCCTAAGCGGCGGCCCTGCGGATCGACTCGCCGCAGGAGTTCGCTCTGGTACCAGCCGAGCGTCAGCGTGTGATAGCCATGCCGCTTGCCCGGCGTCCAAGCGGCTCGCTGCCGGGCCAAGATTTCTCCCAGGCCGGCCGCATCGGCCAGATGTTCGGGCCGCAGCGTCTGATCCACGGCGATCAGCCCTGCTTGATGGGCGAGCATCTGCCGGACGGTGATATCGCGCTTGCCATTCTGGCCAAACTCCGGCCAATACTCGGCGACCGGAGCGTCCAGCTCAAACAGCCCCCGGCTGTGAGCCACGGCCATCGCCGCCGCGGCCATCCCTTTGGAGACCGAAAATGTGAGCGCCAGCGTGTCCTTGCGCCATGGCAGCCCTTGGGTGAAACACCGCTCGCCTCCCCAGAGATCGACGACCTTTTGGCCGCGGTGGTAGAGGGCACAAGCGGCTCCTTGCTCGCCCCGCTCGCGGAAATTCCGCTCGAACTCTTCGCGGACCTCGCGGAACCCGGGAGCCACGTCGCCTTCAATGGCTAGGGGACGACTTGACGATCGATTCATTAGCCCAGCCTCCAGTGTGCGCTTCCTGCGATCACCCCTCTATTGTCTCCGGGAATCGCTTTCTGCCGCAAGGCGAATTGGGGGGAACAGGGGTCGGAGAGAGGATCGTGGCGCAAAATGCGCGCCGCGAGAATCATTGCGATTTCGTCGCTGCGAGATGACAATCGGGCCATGTCCCACGTCACCCAGCTACTCGCGAAAATCGATCGGGGAGATTCCGGCGCAGCGGCCGAGCTTTTGCCCCTCGTTTATCAGGAACTCCGGGAACTGGCCGCGACCCGACTTGCCCGAGAAAATCCGGGGCAGACGCTCCAGGCGACGGCTCTGGTCCATGAAGCTTTTCTGCGGCTGCTGGGGCCGGATGGAAGCAAGAAACAGGCGTCAGCAGACAGCCGGGCACCCAAGGATGCAGATTCTGCGTCCCTTCCCCGGGCTCCCGTCTCGTTCGACTCCCGCGGGCACTTCTTCGCAGCCGCGGCCGAGGCGATGCGGCGGATTCTCGTGGACCGGGCTCGCCAGAAGAACGCCGCCAAGCGCGGCGGCGATTTCCAGCGCGTCGACCTCGAGCCGGATTTGGTGGCGGCGCCCGAGGTGCAGGAGGATCTGGTAGCGCTCGATGCGGCGCTCGACCAATTGGCCGCGACGTATCCCGAACAGGCCGAGGTCGTGAAACTGCGGTATTTCGCGGGGCTGACGCTGCCCGACGCGGCAGCCGCGCTCGGGATTTCGGAGCGGACGGCGGGACGGCACTGGGCCTTTGCGCGGGCCTGGCTGCGGAGGGCGGTCGAAACGGGCCAGGAGAAGAATTCGTGAGAATCCGTGGCCAGATTTCGGTCAGAATAACGCATTAGGGGTGACGCCGCGTGTTTTGTGTAGCTGCGGAGGAGCCGCCGTGACCGAAGAGCAAGTTTTTCTCGCCGCCCTCGACCTGCCCACTGCCAGCGATCGAAACGCTTACCTGGACGAGGTTTGCGGAGACAACTCCCGCCTACGCCAGCAAGTCGAGGCCTTGCTGGTGGCCCATCTAAAGAGCGGCGAATTCCTCAATAC
>JALORD010000556.1 GCA_025459145.1 Pirellulaceae bacterium
CGGTCCTGCCGAATCGCGACCGGTTCGAAGAACGCCCGCAGGCGAAAGTAATCGAGCTGCTGGATCGGGTCGTATTTGTGATCGTGGCAGTGCGCGCAATTGAACGTCAGACCCAGGAACGCCTTGCCGGTATGCTCGACGGTGTTCCTCATCCAGTCGTTCGGATTGAGCGAATAGTAGTTCCGGATCAGGTAGCCGGTGGCCACGCCGGCGTCGTAGTCCTCAGGAAATAGTTCGTCGGCGGCCAGCATCTCCTGCACCATTCGGTCGTAGCCCTGGCCCTCATTGAGCGACCGGATGATCCAGTCCCGCCAGCGATAGATCTGCGAGGCACTGTTCCGCACGTCGTTCACATAGCGGCGGCCGTACCAGTCGCTGTATCGCCAGACGTCCATCCAGTGCCGACCCCAGCGCTCGCCATGGCGCTCGTCGGCGAGCAGGCGGTCGACGACTTTCTCGTAGGCGTCGGACGAGTCGTCGGCGAGGAACGCCTGGAGTTCTTCGCGCGTCGGCGGCAGCCCGATCAGATCGAGGTACACGCGTCGCAACTGCACATGCTTCGGAGCGGCCGGCCGCGGCGTAAGACCGTGCCGCACCAGTTCGGCGTCCAGAAACGCATCGATCGGATTTGGGCGGTGGCTCCCGTTTCCCGGCACAGGCGCGGCCGGTCGCCGTGGGGGCTGAAACGCCCAATGCTCGCGCGGGTCGGCGTCCGGCTGTTCCGACTCGGGGGATTTTGCGCCGTCGCGAATCCACGCCCGCAACTGCTGGATCTGCGCCGCCGACAGCGGCTCCCCTTCCGGCGGCATCCGCTCGCTCGCCAGGCTGGCCGACACTTTTTCCAGCAAGAGGCTCGTAGCGGGTTCCCCGGCCACGACCGCCGCACCGCTGTCGCCTCCTCGGCGAATCGCGTTTCCCGTATCCAGTCGCAGACTCCCGGCCTGCTGGAGCGCGCCATGACACGCATAGCACCGCGCTTTCAGCACCGGTTTGACGTCCTGTTCGTAGTCGACCCCCTCGGCCTGGGCGATCCCTGGCGGGCAGACCAGGAGCAGAGCCACCGCCCCGATCAGCCATCCGACGGGCGTCGCCCCCGAGCGGACCGCTCGCCGGAAGTCTGCCACGTGAAATGCGCGCCTCGGTTCCGACAGCGCTGTTTGGAATGTCGGCCCCGCGGGGTTCACGGGGGCCAGGGATCGAGCGGTCATGCCAGAATCTCCTCGATCACCCGGCCGTGATCGATGTCGAGGCGTTTGCGGCCGGGAATTTCCAAGCGGCGGTTGTCGAGGCCGAGCAGGTGCAGAACCGTGGCGTGCAGGTCGGTGACATAGTGGCCGTCGCCCAGGGCGTGATAACCGAGCTCATCCGTCGCGCCATGGACGTGACCGCGTTTGAGGCCCGCGCCCGCCATCCAGATCGTGAACCCGTTCGGGTGATGATCGCGGCCCGTGTTGCCGCCCCCCCGCAGTTCCAGACCGGGAGTGCGGCCGAATTCGGTGCCGAAGACAACGACAACATCGTCGAGGAGCCCGCGTTGCTTCAAGTCCTGAATCAGCCCGGCGACGGGCAAGTCCACCGACGCGCACTGCCGCGTGTGGTTTTCCCGGAGCTGCTGATGTGAGTCCCAGGAACCATAGGGGGAGGGAAAGACCTGCACAAACCGGACACCCCGCTCGACCAGCCGCCGCGCGGCGAGCAGTCGCTGGCCGGCGACTTTCGTGGCGTCGTTATCGAGCCCGTAAAGCTTTGTCGTAGACTCGGTCTCCTGCGCAAGATCGATCGCCTCCGGAACGGCGGCCTGCATCCGAAAGGCCAGTTCGTACGACCGGATGCGGGCCCGCAGCGCCTGATCTTCGGGGTACTCCACGGCCGACAGTTCGTTCAAGCGGCCGATCGCCTCGTATTCCTCGTGTTGCTGCTGGAGCGTTTGACCGCCGTATCGTTGCGCGAACGGCAAGGGGTTCGCCGGATCGAGGGACAGCGGAATGCCCGCGTATTGCGGTCCCAGGTAGAGCGCGTCGATCGATTCGCGCGTGTCCGACCGCGTCGGCCCACCCAGCACGACGAACTCCGGCAGATTGTCGTTCAGCGTTCCCAGCCCGTAGCTGGCCCAGGCGCCGATGCTGGGCTGTGTTTCGTCCAGTTTGTGCCGGCCGGTGTGAAACTGGTTCTCCGCCGCGTGATCGTTATCCGTGGTCCACAGGTTGCGGACAAAGCAGAGGTCGTCGACTTGTTTCGCCAGGTGCGGCCACCAGTCGGTGATCTCGATACCGCTCTGACCGTGCTTCCGGAAGCCGACCTGCAGCGGGAAGATAGTCGGATAGACATCGCGGATGTTGATCTCTTCCGACGGGACCGATCGAAACCTTTTCTTGTGGAGCGGGGAATGGACCGGGTTTTCGAACGGCGTCTTGTCGAACGTCATTCCCGCGTACTGATTAAGCGCCGGTTTCGGATCGAACGTCTCCATGTGGCTGAAGCCGCCGGACAGAAAAATCCAGATCACCGACTTGGCCCGCGGCGGTAAATGGGTCGCGGTCACGGAATCAAGCGGTGTCGACTCCGCCCCTCGCACTACCCCCTCGCGGGCCAGCATCGTCCCCACCGCCATCCCGGTTATACCCATCCCCAGATCGGCGAGAAATCCGCGCCGAGTCCGAACCGGCATTCCCCGGTTCGCGACACGAGGCAGGACGGCTGATGGTCTCGATTTCACTTCCGTTTCCCTCCTCGGGAAGCTTTCCCACAACTCTCGGCAAGCGGCCCTGTCTCCGGGGACAATGGCCGCATCTTATTGTCTATTTTTTCGGTAGATCTGGCTTCGCTTGCGCCAGAGCCTCGATTTCCGCACGTGCGAGCGCCCGGCGATAAATGCGGACATCGGCCAGCGGCGCGTGGAGCGCACCGCTCGGGCCGGCGCCCAATCGCAACGGCTGCTGCGCATCGACGTCGTAGTTGGCCGCATCGAACGGCGGAGTCTGGGCGACAAACTCACCATCCACGAAGAGCGACAGCCGGTTTGCCGACTTGACCGCCGCGACGTGATGCCACCCCGGCGACAAGGCATGCCCCCACATCGATTGTCGCCCAGCAGAGAACGCGAAGATCTTGCCCGACGGGAGGGTGCTGGCGAACAACTGCCCGTCGTGTTCCGCCATCGTCCATACGCGGCGGTATTTGACGTCCGGAGTCAGGTCGAGCCGGGCCAGTTTCTTCCAGTTTGCTCCGCCCTCATAACTGTACACCTCGCCGAGCGGCAGCGTGCCCGCGATCAGGCGGCCGTTGTGGACCGTCATTCCCATGACTTCCAGCTCTTCACCGAGACAGCCGGCATCGGCCCACTGGCCGACGCCGTCAAATCGGAAGACGCGTCCGCTCGGCCAGGTGCCGACGTGCAGCCGTCCCTGGTA
>JALORD010000129.1 GCA_025459145.1 Pirellulaceae bacterium
GCTGCTTCGCCTGTTCAGGCGGATCACCGGATTGGGGACATCTGCCGCATCAAGGGGCAGGAAGAGAATACGCTCCACGGCATGGGGCTAGTCGTGGGACTGCGGGGCACGGGCGATGGCGACAACAAAGCGACACTGCGGGCTTTGGCCCGCTATATGGAGTTGATGGGGCATCGCCTATCGGCCAACCAACAGGGACAACCGTCGATCGAAGAACTCAAAAACGTCCGCAATGTGGCCATGGTCTTCGTCACGGCGACGGTTCCCGCTGGCGGTGCCCAACAGGGCGATGTACTCGACTGCACGGTAAGCGCCATTAGCGCCAAAAGCATTGAAGGGGGCTACCTGATGCTGACCGAACTGTTCGGCCCCTTGCCCAGCGATAAGACCGTATATGGGCTCGCGAGTGGGGCGATTTCGGTTGACGATCCGATCCGTCCCCAGACCGGGAAAATCTCACGAGGATGTCAGGTCGAGAAGCGGCTCCAAAACGAATTCGTCAAAGACGGCAAGCTGATTCTCGTTATGAACACCGACGATGCCGCATTTCAGACCACGGCTTATCTCGAAACGCTGATCAATCAGCAGCCCGACTTCACTCCTGGCGAGAGTTCGGGAATCAGCTCGCAGGGAATCGCCCGGGCCATCGACCAGGTCAAGATCGAAGTAACGATTCCGCCGAACTACGCCGACAACCCGGCACTCTTCGCGTCCCTCCTGCTCGATACGCGTACCTATCCGCCCAAAACCGACACGAAAGTGATCATCAACGAACGGAAGCAAGCGATTATCGTTGGCGTGGACGTCGAAATCGGTCCCGTCGCCGTGATGCACAAGAATCGGCTAATCCAAACGGGCGATCTGACTTACAACGAGTTTGTCGGCCTTGATCCGGCGGCCGACGCTACCAAGCCCAAGCTCGCGGCCCTCGTCGACGCCTTGAATGCCCTGAAAGTGCCGGCTGCCGATGTGATCGACATCATCAAAATGCTCAAACACAAACGAGCCTTGTTTGGCGAATTGATTATCGAGTGACCGTGGAAAAGCAGGTCGATCCGTTGTTTGCGGTTCCTCCCTTCGAAACAAACTATCTCGAAAGTTCCGACGATGACGATCTCCGCTGCAACTTCGGGCGCGTCGACGCTCACCTCCGTGCTTCCAACCGGCACGCCGGCGCCGCCCGATCGCCCCACCAATGTCCGCAACGACGGCAAATTTCGCGAAGCATTCGACGACTTTGTAGGACAGACGTTTTACACGCAACTTCTCTCACAAATGCGCAAGACCGTCGACAAGCCGGCCTACTTCCACGGCGGCCAGGGGGAGGAGATTTTTCAAGGCCAGCTCGATCAGGTGCTGGCCGAAGAGCTGAGCGACGCCACCGCCGACCAATTCAGTGGGCCAATGTTCGACCTGGTCATGCTGGGCCGCCGTTCGGGCTAGGTCAAAAAACGGCCACGATCGGAATTCTCCTCTTCCAACTCTCTCATTGTTCTTACGCCCGGGAACGAACTCCACATGGCGACCGCATCCATGCTCGACTGGGAAAGTGCGCTGCCGGATTTGCTCGATGATCTGGCCAGTGCGCAGGATGAGTTGCTCGCTCTCCTGGCGGCCAAACGCGAGTATTTGGCTGCCGCGGACCTGGAGGGCCTCAGCACTACGCAGGAACGCGAGGAACAACTCGTCCGCCGGCTGCGCGATTGTCAGGATCGGCGGAGCGAACTGCTGGCCGCTGCGCGAGCCTGTGGAGAGCCGGGCGACAGCCTGGGGAAACTGGCGGGACTCGGCAAACAGAGCGGTCTGGGAGAAAAGGCCAAAGCCGCGACCGCCAAAATGCGGCTGCTACGCCATCAGAGCCTCACAAACTGGGTGCTAGCACAGCGGGCCCTGCTGCATGTATCCCAACTGGTAGAGATTATCGCTACCGGAGGGCGAATGCAGCCGACATATGGAGAAGGAGAGTCCTTGCATCACTCCGGCTCTTTGGTGAACCAGGAAGCTTGACTTCTCGGGCATCGGGACGCGGATCAATGCTTTGACGTTGGCCGTTGTCGATGGCGGCGAACCTCTCCTCCCTCGCGGCGCACTCGCCGTCATGCCGCGACATCGCCCGGCTCGTTCCCGTTTTCAGCTGCGATCATGTCGCTGTTCAGCACCATCCAGCTCTCCAACAATGCGCTCAACGCGGCGCAGTTGGGGCTGCAGGTAACCAGCAACAACATCGCCAATGCCAATACGCCGGGCTATTTGCGGCAACGGCTGGTGTTGACGCCTGCTCCCACGCAGCGGTACGGCGATCTGCTCCTCGGAACGGGCGTCGATGTTGAGGCCGTCGTTCAAGTTACCGACAAGTTCCTGGCCGAGCGTTTGCGAGCCGCCGAAAGCGATTTGTCCTTTGGCGAGACCCAGGAGAATACCTATGTCCAACTCGAATCGCTGATCGGCGAACTCTCGGATACGGATCTCAGCACATCGCTGACGAATTTCTTCAATAGCATTCACGACATCCTGAATCAGCCCGAGAGCACGTCGGTCCGCAATCTAGCCGTGCTACAGGGGCGGACTTTGGCAGACGACATAGGCCGTTTGGATAGCCGGATGCGGCAGGTGCGGAAGGACGTCAACACGCAGGTCGTCGCGACCTCCGGCGAGATCAACGATCTGCTCGGGCGCATTGCCGAACTGAACCTGCAGGTCGTCAAAGCGGAGGGGGGGGATACTTCGCCGAGCGACGCTGTGGGGCTTCGCGATCGGCGGGCTCTCGCGCTGTCGGATCTCGCCAAGCTGATCGACATTCGTTCGGTCGAACAGCCCACCGGCGATGTGACAGTCTTTTCTGGTGGTGAGTACCTGGTGTTTGCCGGGACCGCTCGCCAGGTCTCGGTGTCGACTTCTGATGATCGAGGGCTCTCCATCGCCGAAATTCGGATTACCGAGACCGACGCCCCGATCGTCACGACCAGCGGCAAGCTGGCGGGGCTCTATTCATCGCGCGATGAAATTCTCGGTGGGGCAATTGACGATTTGAGCACATTCACTCGGGCGTTGATGTTTGAGTTCAACAAGGTCTATTCCGGCGGTCAAGGTCTGGAAGGGCACTCTGAGCTGACGGCGGAGTTTGCTGTGACTGACGCAGCGGCAGCGCTCGATCAAGCGGGACTACAGTTCACGCCGACGAACGGACGCTTCGAAGTTCAGGTACTGAACACGCAAACGGGCCTCCGGCAGACCATTGCGATCGGCGTCGACCTGAACGGGCTCGATGACGATATGTCGCTCGCTGACCTGGCGGCGGCACTCGATGCCATTGATGGCATCGCGGCGAACATCACTCCGTCGCGCAAGCTGGAGATCAAGAGCGAATCTCCGCTGGTGCAATTCAGTTTTGCAGACGACACGAGCGGCATTCTGGCGGCCCTCGGAATCAACACGTTTTTCACAGGGTCGGATGCATCCAATATCGGCGTAAGCTCGATCGTACGCGGTAGCCCAGGCAAATTCTCAGCCAGTCTCAGTGGCGTCGGCGAGGATACCGACGTGGCGGCCCGGCTTGCCAATCTTCTCACCACGCAGCTCCCCTCGCAGGGCAATGAATCGCTGGCCACGCTCTACGACCGGATGACGAGCGAAGTGACGCAGGGAGCCGCCGTCGCGCGGTCGGTAGCCGAAGGGTTTCGCGTCTTTCAGCGTACACTCGAAGGGCAACACCTGGCGATCAGTGGCGTCAACCTGGACGAAGAGGCCGTCCGCATGATTACTTTCCAGCGGGCCTTCCAGGCTTCGGCCCGGGTGATCCAGTCGATCAACGAAATGCTCGACATCCTCGTCAATCTCTAACGTCCTGCACCAAGTTCGGCGGCGGCCATGACCGGTGTCTATCCAGTTCCGACGACTCGCACCAGCGACCTGCTTGGGCAGGTGCGGCTGCTCTCGCAGTTGCACCAGGACCAGATCGATATCCTCCGCTACCAAAGCCAGATCAGCACGGGACGCCGCGTACTGACGCCGAGCGACGATGCTCCCGCCTCGCTGCGCGGGATGGCACTGCAGCGGCTCCTGGAAATCAAGGCGCAGGCCCAGGTAAATCTCAATTCGACGCAGTCCTATCTCGATGCGGGCGATGTGGCGCTCGGCAGCGTCAGCCAATTGCTCAATCAGGCGAAGGCAGCCGCCCTGGAAGTCGCCAATACAACGACCAGCGACACCGCTCGGCAGGCGGCCGCCGAGGAAGTCCGGCGTGTGATCGAGCAGCTTACGAATGTGGGCAATCAGAACTTCCGCGGGAGGTACCTGTTTGCCGGCGCACGCACGACGTCGCTGCCGTTCGAGTTCGTCGAGGGGCAAGTCGTCTATCACGGTAACGAAGGGGAATTGATCAGTTTCGCGGATATCGATCTCCCGTATGCCTCGAATGTGCCGGGAAGCGAAGTGTTTGGGACCTACTCGCCGGGAATTCGCGGCACTGTCGACCTCAATCCGATTCTGACCCGCGATACGCCGCTGACCGATCTGCGGGGCGGCGTGGGCGTCACCCAGGGGAGCATCGCCGTTTCCGACGGCATCACGACCCGCGTGGTCGACATTAGCAGCGCAGCGACCATTGGCGATGTCGCCGACCTGATTGCCACGCAACCACCCGAGGGGCGGACAATCAGCGCTCGGGTCACTCCGACCGGCCTCGTGGTCGATATCGACGACACGCCGGGCGTCAACCTGACGATTAGGGAGGTTGGCGGAGGGACGACTGCTGCCGAATTGGGAATCCTGAGCCCCTTTGGGGCCGGAACCAACTCGATCGTCGGCGGTGATCTGAACCCGCGATTGAATCTCACCACGCCCCTCAGCTCGATTCTGGGGGCTCGAGCCATTGCCTTTCTCGATTCTCCCGGCCCCAACAACAATCTGGTCGTCGAGGCACGTCAGCCCGGCGCCGCGCTCAACGGCGTGGCGATCCAATTCGTCGACGACGGGCTGTTGCATGCGTCTCCGGGTATCGTGGCTGGCAGCGAGTCGGCCTCATTCAGCGCCGTTCCGGTAGCAGCCCGCGCTGCGCTGCCGCTGTCCGGGTTTGGCAACAATTTGCTCTTCACGGCCGGCACAGCCGGGGCCAGCTTCAACGGCGTCCGGATTGAACTGGCCGACGCCGGTGCGATCGGCGATGCTGCGACTGTCGGGTACAATGCCGCCTCGCGCACGCTGACCCTCGGAGTGGACGGCAGCGGCGCGACGACGGTGGGAACCCTGATCAGCGCCATTAACGGCGAAGGGACGTTTACCGCAGCCCACGACCCATCGGACGTTGTCGACGGCGCTCTCAACCCGGCCAGCCCCGTCCAACCCGGAGACATCGGCGTTGTGGCGGGAAATACGGGAAATAGCGGCGGCGACGCGAATACCGTCTTCGTCCTCATCGATCCGGGTGCGACGACGGCCAATCAGGTATTGGCGGCACTGGCGGCCGATGCGACGATCGACGGTCTATTCACAGCGCGGCTCGAAGGAACCGATTCGACATCGGACCTGGCCGCCGGGAATGGTCCGGTGAGCATAAGTGCCGGTGCTACGACGGTGGAAGGAAGCGGAGCAGAACTCGATCTTGCCTCGGGGATTCAAATCCAATCGGGAGCAAATACCTATACGATCGACTTCAGCACGGCGGAGACCGTCGAGGACCTGCTCAATACGCTCAACGGCTCGCCGGCCCATGTCGTGGCTGCCATTGATCCGGCGGGGGACCGCATCACCGTCCGAACCCGTCTCAGCGGCGTTGATTTCAGTATTGGCGAAAATGGAGGCAGCACGGCGACCCAACTCGGGATTCGCACGCTCACCAGCGACATTCATCTGTCGGAACTGAATCACGGGCGCGGAGTCCACACGGCTGACGGGACTGATTTCACGATCCACCGCCGCGACGGTACAGTACTGGAGATCGATGTCGATGGAGCAGAAACGCTCGGAGAGGTGGTGGCCCTAATCAACGATCATGTCGACAATCAGGATCCTCTCACTCGGGTCGCCGCTCGGCTGGCGCTCGTGGGCAACGGGATCGAACTGGTTGACGAGAACGCCGCCGGAATTGCCCCTTTGCGCATCGAGCGTACGTTCCACAGCGAAGCGGCCTACGACTTGGGGCTCGTCCCGCGGGGGGAAAATTCGTCCGCCTCCCCCACTGTCGTCGGGACGAGTGAGGTACTGACGGGAGCGGATCCGCATCCCCTCGAAGTCCGCGGGGCGTTCAACTCGCTGCTCCGCCTGTACGATGCGATCCAGAGCGGCGATCTGCCGCAAATCGAACGGGCGGCAGCGCTCATGGAGGAGGACTTTCAGCGCGTCAATTTCGCTCGCGCGGAAATCGGCGCCCGCGGTCGCAGCCTCGAAACGCTGAGCGATCGGCTGGCCGATGAGGAAGTGCAGCTCAAGTCGAGTCTGTCGAATGAGATAGACACTGACCTGACGGATGCCATTTCGAAACTGACCGCGCAACAGGCGACCCTGGAAGCTACTTTGCGGCTTACCGCTCAGACGTTTCAGCTGTCGCTGCTCGACTTCCTGTAGTGTCGGTTTGTCTGATTTTGTGGCCGCGGACTGGTCGATGACGATAGGTAGCTGCGCACTGGCGGCACGGCATTCATCATCCACTTGGGTTTCCTTCGTGGGCACAGGGCGGCGCGACTCCATGCAAATCCAAACGACCCGTTTCGGCAACGTCGAGATCGACGCGGACGATATCTTTCTCTTCCCACGGGGCCTCGTGGCTTTTGAGGCCTGCCGGCATTGGGTCCTCTTGGCGGATACGCACAGCGAGTTTTTGGGCTGGCTCCAATGCGCCACCGAGGCAACGCTCGCCCTACCCGTGGTCAGCCCGCGGCGTTACGTGCCGGGTTACAAAGTGCACGTCGCCCGCAGCCAACTCGCGCCGCTGGAATTCTCCCAATTCGATCAAGCGTATGTCCTCTCGATTCTGAGCAAAGAGGATGGCCAATGGACGCTCAATCTTAAAGCGCCCCTCGTGATCAATTTCGATCGACGTCTGGGGAGGCAACTCATCACGGGAGACGAACAGCCGATTGCCTGGCCGTTGCCGGCAGTGCGCCGGCCGCACGAGCTGCGCAAGAGTGCGTAGTATCACCTGCACATTCGACAAAGTGTGCCGCGTGGGCAAACAGGTGATTCTGGGCAATTGATGCTACCGATAGTGATTTTGAACCAACTCCCAGGCGAGGCGCGTCTGTGACGACTGGGCGGCATCTGGCAGCCCGCGGCGCCCCCTGCGGTTGGTTCAACCCTGCTCGATTTGATCCCGCCGGCAGGCCTCTACCCGCTGGTCTGCCGCAGCCCACTTCATACCCTGCCCTGATATCCGCCGCACGTGCGGCCCTGCCCCGAGGAAGGAGCCACCGATGTTGGTTCTGTCGAGACACCGTGACGAGAGCATCATGATTGGCGACGACATCGTCGTGACCATCGTTGACATTCGCGGCGACAAAGTGCGTTTGGGGATCGATGCCCCCAGTACGATCCCCGTCCACCGGCAGGAAGTATTCGAAGCCATCCAGCGGGAAAACCGCAAAGCGAGCCAGGTGCAGCCCGCAGACACCCGCGACTTGGGAAACAACGCTGGCAAATGAACTGCCAGAAATCTAGCGATGGCAAATTCTGACGAATTTGCCAATCACGCGGGCATCGAGAAAGAAGAAATCACAGTCGCGGCGGTTTTCGGCTTGCAGCAGGAAAGCATGGCGCGACGAACGACCTATATCAGGAAAGATGCGGGAGTGGGGACAAACCCCCAGATTGCCTAAAGCGGCCTGTTTCTGCCGTCGATGGAGTTCGAAAGCAGAAGCGGGACCACCCGCGTAAGACGATGTCGTGCTGCCGCGCAGGGATGTCGAGCATGACCACACCAACCTGATCGATCCCTGCCGATGGGGATAAGTCAGGTCGACAGCAAGTATCGGCAGTAACGCTCCGCACAAGTCGTTGCCGGTTTGCCCGCTACCTACGACAGCTGGCCGGCGACTTTTGTGAGCACCAGGCACCAGCGCCGGTCACCCGCCAAACCCGGATGAGGCGCGAGACTCGAACAACCGTTTTTCCAGGGGTGAGTGGCACATGACTCGCATTAACACGAACGTCAGCTCGCTGATTGCACAGAAGACGTTGGGTCGCTCCAACAGTCAGTTGCAGGAAACGCTGACCCGGCTGAGTACGGGTCTGCGAATCAATGCCGGAAAGGACGATCCGGCGGGTTTGATCGCCAGCGAAAACCTCCGCCGCGATATCACCAGCGCGAACAAGGCGATCAGCAATACGGAACGAGCCGCTCAGCTCATCTCGACCGCTGACAGCGCCCTGGGGCAGATCAGCAACTTGCTGAATGACATTCGCGGGCTGGTTGTGGAAGCCGCCAATAGCGGCGTACTTAGCGACGAGCAAATCGCCGCCAATCAACTCCAGGTCGATTCGTCGCTGGAAGCCATCGACCGAATCGCTCAAGTAACGACATTCCAAGGACGCAAGCTGCTCGACGGCAGCCTCGACTTTCAGGTCGGTTATACCGCGGGCGGGGCGACCGTTCGCGACCTATCGATTCAGCAGGCCAATCTGGGCACGCTCACCTCGCTTAGCGTGTCGGTTGAGATCTCCACAGCCGCTACGCAAGGCATTATCACCAACGACTCCTTCGTGCCGGTCGCCGGCGTCCAAGCTTCGGGTACGGTGGCCCTCGCCGGCTCAACGGCCTCGATCGATATTGCCGCAGTGGCCGATGGCGCCGCCGACGGTACGGTGGGCAATGCCACCGATGTCCTCTTTCAGGCTGCGACCGTCGCCCAGGCAAGTGGCTCGCTGACGCTGACCGGCGGAGATATCGCCGTGGGCGCCGTCGCCGGCGGAGCGGCTGACGGTGCTGTCGGTAATACGATTGACGTCGTACTACAGGCCGCTGCGGACATTGTGCAGGCATCGGGAACGCTGAATCTCGCGACCACCGGTGACACGATCGATATCGCTGCGGTCGCCGGAGGTGCTGCCGATGGTGCTGCTGGAAATGTCTCAGTGGTCATTGCGGAGGGGCTGGGAGCCACTGCGGCCACTTTCGACGCAAACACGAACACGATCACGGTCAACGTCGACAATACGATTGTCGGTGGCGATACCACTGCCAATATTGCCCAAGCGATCGCTGATATTGGCGGCGGCGGAGTATTCACCGCCACAGCGACCGGCGGAGCTGCCCAGTACGCGGCAGCGGACGATAATACCTATGCCGCAGTGACCGCCGGCGGCGATGATGGCACCACAGACGCCTCTTTTGCCGGAACAACCATCACGGTCAACGTGGCGCTGGGGGCGACGATCGCCCAAATTGCCACGGCCATTGACGGCCTGGCCGACTTTACCGCTTCGACCGCATCGGTTGCGGCCTTCGATACGGCTGATATTGGAACGATTACCGACCCGCTCACGGGCGGCGATAGCGGCACAACGAGCGCCGCCTACGATGAAAACACGAATGTGATCACGGTCAACGTCGGCCTGGGTGCCGATGTCGATGCGGTGGCTGCCGCGATCGATGGCTTGGCGGATTTCACGGCCAGTGCCGCCTCGGGCGGAGCGAACGCTTTCGACGCCGCCGACTACGGCAATGTCGATGCGCCGCTCACCGGGGGTGTGACCGCGAGCGACGGCAGTCTGACCGCCGACCTCGTGCTAAAGATCGCCGGCCAGAATGGCTCAGAAGCCTTCACGTTCGAAGCAGGTGCGACCCTCGAGCAGATCGTCAACGCGATCAACTTGGTGAAGGATGCGACGGGGGTGCAGGCTGAAGATGTTGCCGGCGAACTCCAGTTCCAATCGACCGGCTACGGCTCGGCTGCGATCGTCGACATCGAAGTCCTCAGCGAAGGGGTTGGCGGAGGATTTGAAGCGGCCCAGAGTGCCCGCCGCACGGCCGGAACCGACATCGTCGCTCGAGTGAACGGTACAACCGCCAGCGGGCGGGGCAATACCCTGAGCATCAACACGGCGACGCTGGACCTCTCGCTCACCGTCGATGACGGAAGCGCCACGACCGTCGATTTCTCGATTACCGGCGGTGGTGCGATCTTCCAGATCGGCCCGAACGTGGTGAGCAACAACCAGGTCCGGATCGGCGTCGGGGCCGTCAATACGGCGAGCCTGGGTGGCATCGAAGGCCGCCTCTTTGAGCTCCGATCGGGCAACGCCGCCGATCTCAGCACCGACACGACGCTCGCAGCGAGCATCGTCGACTCCGCGATCGACAAGGTGACGGGGCTTCGCGGTCGGCTCGGTGCGTTCCAGCGCACCACGCTCGAAACCAACATCGCTTCGCTGAACGATACGGTGACCAACCTGACTGAGGCCGAAAGCTCGATTCGCGATGCCGATTTCGCAGCCGAGACCGCCCGCCTCACTCGGGCGCAGATTCTGGTCCAGTCGGGCACCGCGGTGCTGCAGATTGCCAACCAGAACCCGCAGAATGTGCTGGGTCTGCTCCGGGGTTAGTCGCCGGCCGGGGGCTCCGCGAACTTAACGTCGCGGAGCGATTCGGCTCTGGCACGAGAAAATAGCAGCCGCCGAACGAAGATTTTCGCTCGGCGGCTTTTTTGTCGCCTGAGCGAGTGCCGGCGGATGCCGAGTTTCTGTTCGGCGGCAGATTCGCTGCAAACGCTCCGGTTTGCCGGCCGATCTTAAGCGATGGCACTCGTCGGTACGAACGCTTGCTAGCACGGGAACATGAGCCGAATTCAGTCGAGCATTGGCCTGGTGACAGGCATTGAGATTGAAGAAACCGTCAACAAGCTGATGACGGTCGCTGCTCAACCGCGCGAAACCCTCTCGAGCCGTCAAAAGCTGCTGCAGGCCCAACAGGCAGCCGTCACCGATCTGACGGCTCTGACGCTGGGGGTGCAGCTTTCGATTCGCCGGTTCAGCAACAACAGCTTGTTCGACCAGCGGACGGTGACGAGTTCCCATCCCAGCCTGCTCACGGCGACGGCGTCATCGGCGGTCCCGGCGGGCCAGTATCAGTTTGTCCCTGTTCGCAGTGCGCTCTCGCACCAAGTAGTTTCGAGCGGCGTTGCCGCCCGCGATCAGGCTCTCGGCGGCGGGCAATTCTCATTTCGTTTTGGCGGATCAATCGACCCAGGCGTCCTGCTCGACGACCTGAATGGCGGCGCTGGCATTGCCCGGGGCAAAATCAAGATCACCGATCGTAATGGCGAGTCGGCGGTCGTCGACCTCCGGTATGTGCAAACGGTCGACGATGTCGTCGCGGCAATCAACGCGTCGGACGGGATCGAGGTCAAGGCCGAAGTCGCGGGGGACCATCTGCGGCTGGTCGACTTGTCGGGCGGCAGCGGCAACCTCAAGGTGAGCGAGGTTTCGGGGGGCACGACCGCTGCCGATCTGGGCCTGGCCGCGATCAACGTGGCCGCCGACGTGGCCGAGGGCCAGGATCTGGTGCGGCTTTTTGCCGGGCTGTCGCTCAGCCAGCTCAACGACGGCAACGGAATTGGCCTGCGCGCCGGCCTGGATGAACTCGAGGTGACCTTTCGCGACGGAAGCAAT
>JALORD010000557.1 GCA_025459145.1 Pirellulaceae bacterium
AACCCTCGCGGCTGAAGAGGGCGACGCGGTCGGTGGCGAACGAGAGCTCCCAGCCGGCGAGGGCTTCGACGGGCTGCCCCGCCTGGTCGACGATCGGCTCGTTTAACTCCGCCACATAGCGCTGCTTGTCGAAGCGGAACACGGCTCCGGTGAAATTGCCGCCGTGAGACGGGGGACGGGGCACTGGCATCTGCCCGGGCACCCGCGGCTGGGGCGGCACGGGCGGCGTAACGACCGTTCCCAGCAGAATCAGCTTCTCGGCGAGCGGCACTTTCGGGAGCGGTTCGAGTGGCAGATTGGCGATCTCCACCGACCGCGGCTCCTTTTGCCGCGGAAAAGGCTGCAGCTCGACCGGGACAGGGTGATTCACAAAGAAGGCACCTTCCGACCTCTCCACGTTCGTCCCCAAACCAGCAATGAGCGTGGAACCATTCGCGGAGCGGGCATCGATTATTCCGCGCGTTATGAGCAGACTCCCGTTGCCGCGTCCCCCCGGCTCGCCGTCGTACTCGGTGCCGATGTACGACCCCGCCACGATCACACAGTTGCGCGCTCCCGAGGTCTTCACCACGCCGCGAGCCACAATGATGCAGTTCTGCGGAATCATCAATTCCAGATTGCCGTCCGACAGGATCAGCGAGTCGCGCGCTCCCAGGAAGACTTGAGACCCGCTGGTAATCAATCGCCCGCTTCCCCGCAATATTGGCCGGGCCGGATCGGCAGCCTGCAAATCGGCTTGCCGCACCGGCAGCTTGAGTTCCGGCCGCTCCGTTCCTTTGGCAATTGCTGCGACCAGTTTGTCGAGCCAGGCTTCGATCTTGTCGTCCTTCCAGCCGGGAGCCCGCCAGGCTTCGTCCTTGGCATGCTCGTGGATCCGGTCGAGGACCATCTGCAGCGTGTCGTCGTAGGGGATCGCCTCGCGGGGGATTTCGCCCCGAGTGGCGGCCGGCTCTACAACGAGCAGCGCCAGCGCGGTGAAAATCAGCACGAGCGGAGACGAGTGCCGCATGGCGTGTTCCTCGAACGGAGGTTGATGAGCGCCGTTCGCGAGGGGGCTATGCGTCCTCCCGAAGGAGAGGCGCAACCCGCCACTCGTACGCACGGCAGGCGTCCATCGTGACCGATCGGAAGCGGCCAAGTCAAGCTTTGCCCTGTAACGAGCTGGATCGAGAGACGACGAGCGGCCGCGGAAGCGACGGAGCGCGAAAACGGCTCACTTCCCGAGGCAAACCAAGTGCTTCTCGCCGCGGATGAAGATCTGTCCCTGGCTGATGGCCGGCGAGGCGTAGCAGTATTCGCCGAGCGGGTTTTCAGCCACGACTTCGAGCCGAGTGCCGGGGCGGATGACTTGGGTCAGCCCGTCGTCGGCCAAAAAGTAGACGAGGCCGCCGGCCGTGACGAGCGAGGCGCTGTAGTGTTTGCCGAGCCGCTTGGTCCACTGGAGTTTGCCCGAGGCAGCGTGGTAGCAGGTGGCGATGCCATCGTCCGCCGCGACCAGCAGGTAGCCGTTGCACAAGATGGGCGAAGGGACGTACGAACAGTTTTTGCGGGTCCGCCAGACGATCTTTTGGTCGTCGATTTGGCCACGGCCATCGGGCTTGAGCGCCAGGACATGCCGCTCGGGGAAGCCGGCGGTGAGGTAAATGTACTGGCCATCCTCGACGAGCGACGCCACGAACTGCTCGGTCGGGCCGTTCATCCGCCAATGTTCCTGGCCCGTGCGCGGATCGTAGCTGGCGACGCACTTGCTGCCCGAGAGGAGCAGCTGCGTCCGGCCAGCGATATCGCGGATGATCGGCGTGCAGTAGCTGCGGGTGTTGTTGGGGCGGCTGGCGCGCCAGATCTCGCGGCCATCGGCCCGGGCCAGCGCGACGAGGTACCCGTCGCCGTCGTGGTCCCCATTGATGATGAGGCACGCACCGGTCGCATCGCTCTCGAAGAGCACAGGCGAGCTGCAGTAGCCGTGTGTGCTGGCAAAGCGGCCGGGGCGAACCACCCACTGCTGCCGTCCGGCAAAGTCATACGCGGCGACGACCATGTCGCCCGGTGTTCGCTCCTGTTGGCTCGTAAAGTCGGGTTCGAGGAACGTGACGTAGACCAGCTTGCCGTCGGTGGCGGGCGTTCCCGAAGCGAAACTGTTGAGCGTGTGCTTTTTTTCGAGCGGTGCAGCCAGAACGATCTGTTGCCAGAGGATTTTGCCCGTCGCCCGGTCGAGACAAACGAGCGCCCGCTCGCCGGTCTCGTCGAGGCAGGTCGCCACAAACACGCGATCCTCCCAGACGATTGGAGACGAGTGGCCGGTCCCAGGAATGGCCGTCTTCCAGACGACTCCCTGTCCGGTGGCGCCATCCCACGCTGTCGGCACGCCGGTCTCCAGGCTCGTTCCATCTCCCCGCGGCCCGCGCCAGCCGGGCCAGTTTTCGACATCGGCACTGGAACGAATGGAGGCGTCCGCTCCTGGTTCGCTAGCCAACGTCGCGGAAGCGGGCCCGAGCGCGATGGACAACAAAACCCAACAGCCGAGGTGGATGCGAGAGGATGAGAACATGGTGGGCGAACGAACGGTGGGCAAGGTGACGGGGCCGGTGCCTGTATCCTAACGCAGGTTGGCCCGTTTTGCTGGCTTATCGCTTGCGCGGGTCGCGAACGAGGCCTGCCCCTACACCAGCGTCCGAAAATCGCTTGCAGAAAAAATAGGGCCCACTGTCGAATGGTCGGTGTGCGACTCGACAACAGGTGACGATTCCACGGCTCGTGGCCGTGCACGACCAGGAACAAATGCACGATTGAACCACAATATTATCAAGGACTTACGTCATGCGATTCATGCTGCTCATCAAAGCCGATGCCGATTACGAGGCGGGGAAACTGCCCCGTCCGGAGCTGCTGCGCGAAATTGCCAGGTACAGCGAAGAGCTGGCGCGGGCCGGAGCGATGATCGAGTGCAATCGGCTCGTCCCGAGCTCGGCGGGCGTGCGGGTGCGGTGCTCGCAAGGCAAGATTACCGTCGTTGACGGGCCGTTTGCCGAAACCAAGGAACTCGTCGCGGGCTATCTCTTGCTCGAGGCCGATTCGCTGGCCGCGGCGATCGAGTGGGCCCAGCGGGCGCCGTTTGAATCAGGCGAAATCGACATTCGGCCGCTGTTCGAGCTCGAAGATTTTCCGGTCGACCCGGCCGAGCAGCCCGACGGCTGGCGCGAGAAAGAAGCCGAAATGAAGGCCGCCCCGCCGCTCGAGCGCCGGCCCGGTACCAAGCGGTACTTGGGAATGCTCAAAGGGGATAGCGCCACAGAGGCGGGCGTTATGCCCGATGAGAAGCTGCTCACCGACATGGGGGCTTTCATGGAGGAAGGAAT
>JALORD010000558.1 GCA_025459145.1 Pirellulaceae bacterium
GCTCGATCTGTCGGGCGAAGATGCCAAGACTCTGGCCCGCTATGGCGTCGGCACGCAGCCGACCGATCCGTTCGCCCGCAAATGCCTGCTGGCCCGCAAACTGGTCGAGCAGGGAGTGCGGTTCGTGCAGCTTTACCACGGTTCGTGGGACAGCCACGACTACATCGCCCGGGCGCACGGCAACCTGGTGCGGGCCGTCGACCAGCCGATCGCGGCGCTCTTGGCGGATCTCAAGGAGCGCGGACTCTTGGACAGCACGCTCGTCGTCTGGTGCGGTGAGTTCGGCCGCACGCCCGACAACGGCATCCGCGGCGGCACCGCCTACGGCCGCGACCATAATCCCAACGCCATGACGATCTGGCTGGCCGGCGGAGGCGTCGCGGCGGGCCAGACGATCGGCGCGACGGATGAACTGGGGATGACCGCCGTGGAAGAAGTCCACAACGTCCGCGACCTGCACGTCACGCTCTTGCGCCTGCTCGGCCTCGACGACAATCGCCTCACCTACTACCACGCCGGCCGCTTCAAACAGCTCAGCCAGTTCGGCGGCAAGGTGATCGACAAGCTGGTTGCCTAGCAGACAATCGAGCGGGGGCCACTCAAGCAGCGGCCTCGCGCCGCATGGTCGCAATCCCCAGCGGATCGCCCAGCCAGAGCTGGACGATCCGCGGCTGAGTGGCCAGCTTGCAAAGCGCTGTGCCGCGCTTCATTTCCTGGAACCTTGCCGCAGCGGCCAAGGGGCGCGGCAAGTTCCCGGTCCGCGCCGAGGGGGACAGCGAGTCGCGGACCAGCGTGGCGGCACAACCAACCTTACGCAGCCTTGGCTTGCGGCGGGGGCAAGCCGACGACTTCGCGCGCCGTGCCGGCATGCGGCTGAAGTTCGTCTCTCAGCACCAGCACATTCGGCGGGGCTTCGATCCCGAGTCGGACCTTGTCCCCCGAAACCCGCACTATGGTCAAAACGATCGAATCTCCGAGCCTGACCCGCTCGGATTCCTTCCGTGAAAGCACCAACATTTATTAACCTCCGTGTGGATAATCGCAGTGCGATAAATTGCTAGTCGAATCATGGTGGTCGGTCTTTCTGGAAAAGACCAGCGGCGAGATTCTTGCAAGTCGCTCGGCGACAGGAGGTTGCGGCAGGCATCCTGCGACCGCGGGCTTCAAAGGGGAGGACGACAGGCAAGGCGGCAAGTGTTGCATTCCGCGGCGGCGACCCGTGATTCCCAGGCGCCAACGCGGTCTGCCAATCCGGTCAAACCAAAGCCGGGACGAGAGCCGGAGCACCCACGAGTTGGGTCTTCTGCACTCGCTCGCCCGACGAACTGTAGAACAGAACGGTGTTGCGGTCGGTTTCCCAAATGGCGGTCAGTTTGACGCTGCGCGGTCCGTGCAGACAAAAGAAAATTCCGCAGGGGCGCCGACCTCGCACCAGAATCCGTTCGGTGACTTCAAACGCTCCGAGCTCAAGTTGATTTTGATCGCATAGGGTTTGCTGGACGTAGTTACGTAGATCGCTCAAATCCTGGACGTGGAGAGGGTTGGCCGACATCGTAGCGCACACTCCTCGCAGATGGATGACAGGTGGGTGGGAAGCACTGCCGGGTGGGAAGAATTGGCAGTTTGGGAAAGGTGTCAGCACAGATTCTATCGTCCGCGGGCGGCGACAGATTTGAGTGGGAAGACTGGGAAAATGAAGAAGCCTGAACAAGCTGCGCCCGGATGTATCGAGCTTGGCCATTGCTTATTGCCCCCAGGGCACTACTTTCACCCGGCAAAAACTCAAGGGACCCGCGCGCCCGCCGTCATGTCACTGTCGTGCCGCCCATTAGCCCAGGCTGGCAAACAGCGCCATCTGGAAAAGCACGGGCGAAGATGCAGTTTAGGCGGGACTGGCGAGCCGCAAAATCTGCCCGCTTCGGGCAAAAACGGGGCACTTCTCTAGGATGGGGGCTCGACTTTGGTATGATGCGAGCCGCTTCCCAGGCCGGCACCGCCGTTTCGTGTGCACTTCGCGCGGAATTGACTGGGCAGCGATCACCCCGTTTCGAACTCGTTCGCCCCAGCTTTCGCGCCGCGGTCGAGTTGCACGTTCCTCGCAGGAAATCCCCGCATGTCGGACCCGACCACTGGCTGGATCCACACCATCCGGACGAAGCTGCAAGAATCGCCGGTCGATTATTTCCGCGTCAATCCCGTGCGCTACTGGTTCGATTTTCTCCTCAGCATCACGCTCGCCTATACCACGGCGACGCTCTACCTGATGCCGAGCGAGCTGCTCAAGGTCTTCCCCGACTTTAGCGCGCCGCTGTGGGCCGTGCGGCTGGTGATGTTTCCCCTGGCGATCTTTTGGCTCTACCGGCTGGGCTCGCTGATTCACGAAGTGTGCCACCTGGGGCACCACGAGATGCGAGTCTTCAAGGTCGTCTGGAACCTGACCGTCGGCATCGTCACGCTCTCGCCCTCGCCGTTCTTCACCCGGCACCATCGCGACCATCACAGCCAGAAAATGTACGGCACGCCGGAAGATCCGGAGTACGTCGTGAACGTATTCAAGCCCGGCAGCGCGGCGAGCATCGCCATGTATCTGGTGCTCATCGCAGCTTTTCCGATCATCGTCTTCCTGCGGTTTCTGCTCGCTCCGCTCTCGTTCCTGCACCCGAAACTTCGCGAGTGGACGCTGACCAATGCCTCGGCCCTCACGATGAACTGGCGCTACCATCGCAAGGTTAGCGACTTCGATCGTTGGGCGATCACGTCGGTCGAGCTCTTGTGCTTTGTGCGGGCCGCGTTGATTCCTGCCTGGGTGCTGCTGGGCTTTGCCGATTGGACGCGGTTGCCGCTCCTCTACTCGCTGGGCCTCGGCGTGTTGGTCCTCAATCAACTGCGGCAGCTCGCCGATCACCACTTTGAGACCGACGGACAGCCCTTCGAACTCGACGAGCACATCATCGATTCGTGCAACTACACCAGCCGCGACTTTTTCACCTGGCTGTTCTTCCCGTTCTCGATTCGCTATCACGCGCTGCACCATCTCTTCCCGTCGCTCCCGTATCACAATCTCAAAGGGGCGCACGAGTACCTCGTCGAGCGTCTGCCCGCCGATTCGCCGTACCGGCAACTCGATCAACCCTCCTGGTGGTCGGTCGCCAGCCGAACCCTCTTCGCTCCCCAGCGCCCGAAAATCGCCACGGCACCGTCCGAAGCGATCCACGATCAGGCAGCGTAGGAGTGTGGTTTGTGGCGAATCTGTAGCACGGGTCTCCCGACCCGTGCATGATAGGCGCTCGACTCCGAGTCCCAACTCGTTGGGCGCGGGGCTCCGACCCCGCCTCGCCCGAGGAAGCCGA
>JALORD010000559.1 GCA_025459145.1 Pirellulaceae bacterium
CGGCAGCAAGCGGCGAGCTGAATCTGGCCCGCTGGAACACCGATGGCTACGCATTCGGCATCGCGCCGGTCCGCGCGGGCCAGTTCCTGACGGAATCGCTCGCCGAGGGTTCGCCAATCTGGGCCACGGTCGGCGGGGCCTATGTCCGCGTCGATGCAGCGGCCCCGCTCGCGCCGGCGAGCGAAGGAGATCAGGGACGTCTTGGCGGCTGGCAACGTGTCGGGCGAACGCTGAAGACGCCGACGTGGACACTGAAGACCGGTCAGGTGCACTATCTGATCGAAGGGGTGGGGCACGTGTACGCGGCGGTCGATTCGCACGCGATGCTCAACGGCCCCTTGCACAATGAACTGGCTAAGGAGACCGGCGGCAATCGCGATCTGCCGATGCGGTGGATCACGCACGATCTTTCGCGTTACGTCGGGCATCGGGTTCATCTGCAGTTCAGCCCCAAAGCCGGCGAAGGCTTTCGGGTCTTGGCGGTCGTCGAAGGAGATCGCCCACCGGCGCCGATGGTTCGCCCCAACCGACTTGTGACGGAGGCCTTGGCCGCTGCCGATGATGCGGCCAAAGCAGCGGCGCTCGCGAAATTGGTCGAGTCGACGCTCGATCTGGCCGCGGCGGGGACGCTCGCCGACGATGCCCAGCCGCGAGATCGTGCGGCGCTGGCCCATTGGCTGGCTCGACAAGAATTGACCAAGGAAGAGCCCGCGGCGTCGCTGGCCGAGATTCGGCAGCAAGCGTCGGACGAACGAGCCAAACTGGCGGCCCGGCTCGATAACCCGTCGCGGGTGGCGATTGCCATGTGGGATGGGACAGCCGTCGATGAGAACCTGCTCATTCGCGGCAACCATCGGACCGTGGGAGACGTAGTTCCGCGGCGAATGCTCGCGGCGATTTGCGGCGACGAGGCCGAGTCATCCCCTGAGAGTGAATCGGCACACGATAAACAGCCCGGCAGCGGCCGGCTGGAGCTTGCCCGGCAGCTTGTTGATCCGGCCAATCCGTTCACGTCGCGGGTGATGGTCAACCGCATCTGGCAGCACCTACTGGGCCGCGGGATTGTCCCCAGCGTCGACAACTTTGGCGTTCTCGGACAAGAGCCGACGCATCCGGAACTGCTCGACCACCTCGCCCAGCAGTTCATCCGCGAGGGCTGGTCGGTGAAGCGGCTGATTCGCACGATTGTCCTCAGCGACACGTATCAACAGGCCAGTGGCGGTACGGACGCAGCGCTCGTCGCCGCCGACGAGGCCGATCCGCAAAACTTGCTCTTCCATCGGCAGAACCTCCGGCGACTGGAAGGCGAGGCGATTCGCGACGCAATCCTGGCGATCTCCGGCCGGCTCGACCGCACGCAGTTCGGCCCAAGTGTGCCGGTTCATCTAACTTCCTTTATGCAAGGCCGCGGCCGACCGGGTGGCAGCGGCCCGCTCGACGGCGCCGGCCGCCGTAGCATCTACCAGGCGGTCCGGCGAAACTTCCTTCCGCCGATGATGCTCGCGTTCGACACGCCGATTCCATTCAGCACGGTCGGCCGCCGGAATGTGAGCAATGTGCCGGCCCAGGCGCTCATCCTGATGAACGACCCGTTTGTCGTCGAGGAAGCGAAGCGCTGGGCCAAACGGATCGTCGCCGATCGCGACGGGTCGCCCGAGACGCGGATTCGCCAGATGTACCTGGAAGCCTTCAGCCGCGAACCGACCGCTGCCGAAACAGCCGCCGCCCGCGAGTTCTTAAGCTTGCAAGCCGCGGAATACGGCCTCGCCGTGGACGCGGCCATGCACGACGAACGCGTGTGGGGTGATCTGGCGCATGTGCTGTTCAACGTGAAAGAGTTTGTCCTCCTCAATTAACGAAACCCTGATGTACCCCTGCCACCGCCTCACCCCCGCCCCGCACTCTCGCCGCTCGTTCCTCCGCCAGGCAGGCTGTGGATTCGGCGCCGTGGCGCTCGCCGCGCTGTGGGCTCAGGATCCGTCACGCGGTGCAGAGTCGTCCGCCGCAAGCAGCGACCCGCTCGCTCCGAAATCGCCGCATCACGCCCCGCGAGCCAAGAACGTCATTTTCCTTTACATGGACGGCGGGCCGAGCCAGGTCGATACGTTCGATCCCAAGCCGCTGTTGAACGAGCGGAACGGACAGCCGTTCGCGATGAAGATCGAGCCGACCCAATTCAACAACAACGGCAACACGCTCGGCTGTCCCTGGAAATTCAGCCAGCACGGCGAGAGCGGCCTCCCCGTCAGCGAGCTCTTCCCGCATGTCGCCAAGCACGCCGACAAGCTGGCCGTCATCCGCTCGATGACCAGCCAGTTCCCCGAGCACACTTCGGCCAACTACTTCCTGCACACGGGAACCGGCATCCAGGGTCGCCCCAGCATGGGGGCCTGGTTCGGCTACGGCCTGGGGAGCGAGTGCCGCGATCTGCCGGGCTTTGTCGTCGTCAACGGCGGCCTCGTCCCGCCCGGCGGGCTCGACAATTTTAATAGTGGCTTTCTCCCCGCCTCGTATCAGGGCTCGATTTTCACGGCCGATAACCCGCCGGTCGCCAACATCGTCCGCCAGGAAGCGACCGACCGGCTGCAGCGGAACAAACTCGCCCTCCTCGGCCAGCTCGACGAGCAAGTCCGCGAGCGGCTGGGCCGCGTCGACCCGGTCGAATCGGCCATCGCCAACTATGAACTGGCCTACCGGATGCAGGCGGCGGTCCCCGACCTCATGGAGCTCTCGGGCGAAACAGCCGCGACGCAGGAAATGTACGGCTTTGCCGCGAAAACCAAGGGAACCGCCTCGTTCGCCCGGCAGTGCCTCCTCGCTCGCCGGCTGATCGAGCGGGGAGTGCGGTTCGTCGAGCTGACCTGCCCGAGCGTCGGCCACGACCGCTGGGATCAGCACAGCAACCTCCGCGGCGGGCACGAGGACAATGCCCGCGCCGTCGATCAGCCGATCGGGGCGCTGCTGCAGGACCTTTCGCAGCGCGGCCTCCTGGACGAGACGCTCGTCGTCTGGTCGGGCGAGTTCGGCCGGACGCCGTTCGCCCAGGGCTCCGACGGCCGCGACCACAACCCCTTCGGCTTTTCGCTGTGGCTGGCCGGCGGCGGCATAAAAGGAGGCACGATCTACGGCGCGACCGACGAATTCGGTTACAAAGTGGTCGAAAACAAGGCCGAGATCCACGACCTGCACGCCACGATGCTGCACCTCCTGGGCCTCGACCACACCCGCGTCACCTTCCGCTTCGCCGGCCGCGACATGCGGCTGACCGATGTGCATGGGCATGTGATTCGGGAAGTGATCTCCTGATACAGTGAATGGCGAAGCACCTTCGGTGTGTGGACGCGTTTCGGTTAACCGTCTGGCGGCTCGATGTCTCGTCAATTGGCTCGCCGATCTCCCGCAAACACCAGCCGCCAGCCGGCCAGCCGGACGAGGAGCAGCGGGAAGCCGAGTGCCGTAGCAAACGAGACGCATGCCGTGGCAAAGGCAGCTGTCAGCGGTCCCGCAATATTGAAGGGATCGTTCGAGTTGCTCAGGAGAAACCCAACGAGCGACAGCCCGCTGCACGGAACAAGCACGTAGGCCAGCCACAAGAGGCTGGCTTGCCTGTTGCTTTTGAGCCGCAGCATCAGGACCAAAGCGGGCAGAAGACTCAGAGTGCTCGCCAGCATGAGAATTGCAACCGCCCAGCACCAGACGATCCAGAAGCTTTCCATCGCCTGTCCCGTTCGCTGCTGATCGAGCGTCAAGGCGGCGCGGAGGCCGGCGATGCTCACGGCCACGACGAGTGTGCCTGCCAGCATGTGGCCGATGCCGAGCGGCTCGCGACGCGGGGAGGAGTCGTCCGCCGCGGTCTGCGCCGGACGAGCGACGCGCCACCCGGCATAAATCCGCAGCGGCCAGTGGGGCAACTGGCACGCGAGGCTGATCGCAGGCAGGATGAAAAGCGCGATCAACATATCGGTGAGCCAACGACCATCGCCTGCCGAGGGCTCCATCGCAATTGCGGCTCCGACCATTCCCGCCAGCATCAGGCCGCCGGCGGCGTTCCAGTGCAAGAGGTGCCGCAGCCAGAAAGGGAAAGGCGCCCACACCAGCCACAATGTCAGTAAGCCTGCCTGGGCGGGCAAGAGCCCGATGAACACGCCTGTGATGACAACTGCCAAGACACCCGGTCGCGGGATCGACTCTAAGAGGGGCGTCCAGCTCAGATTCACCAGGCCGAATCCAACCAGGATCACCGCCAGACCGATTGCCGCGGCTCTGCCGGAGAGGGCTTGCTCGCGGCTCGTGGGTGGGACGCTGGAAGTCATGGTGGTTCCTAATCCCAGGCCCGCAGGAGCCATTGCCCGCCGGGCGATGCGCTAACTCGCCCGCCGCTTCTTCACGTGCGACGCCGTCTGTTTGTTGCCGCAGGCATACGTCGAGCAACCGCCGAAGTACTCCCAGCATTCGTGGTGGTGGGGCGTTTGGCAGGCGCTGCACCAGACGAGGTTCGTTGCCAGGGGTTCGCCGCAGACCTGGCACTGCGACTCGACTGCGTCCGGTTCGCGAACTGCGGTCGACACGTCGCCGACGAATTCGATGCCCACGTTCCGGCTGCGGAGCGCCGCCTGAAACAGCTCGGCCGACAGGGCGATGAAATCCTCGACCTGCTCGT
>JALORD010000130.1 GCA_025459145.1 Pirellulaceae bacterium
TGCCGAGTGCAGGCAGAATTGCCAAGTGAAAGCGCTGCCGCAGAGCGTTGGCAAGATGACCCGCTACGAGGTCCGCTGCCCCGAGTGACGGTCGTGCTGTGTCAACGAATGCCTCGCCAACGCTTTGCATTGGCAAAGGGCGCAGCCGTGCTTCGACGAATTTCGGCGCTGAAGCCCGGCCTTTTTTACGAGGCACGGCATCCTCCTACACGCCGGGCCGATTTGCTCTTGGCTTACTGAGTCCGACGAACGTTGCCCACGATCGTCTGATCGGTCACGCGCCGTACCCCCGTCACGCCGGTGGCGGCTTGGACGGCGGCTGACTTCTGGTGCGCGAACTGCACCGTGCCGCTGAGTGTGACCTCGCCGTTTTTCGTGTTTACTTTCACGTTGCAAGGCGTGCGGAGGCCGCGATTGGCGAGCTTGAGTAGCACCGAGCTCGTGATCTTCTGGTCGATGGTTGCTGAACTCATGGCGGTGCTCCTGGCTGAGGGAGAGGTGCGGCCAGGAACCTGCATCGCAGGTCGAGCAGCAACTCGGAATTGCAGACACTGAATCCGGAATACTGCGCGGTTAGAGCGGACGATTCACCGGGGAATACGCCGCTGGTTCGGCACTTCTTGCTAGCCGCCCGCGGCTGCGGCCGCGGTCCGCTCAAACGTGTGCCCGCAATCGCAAGCAAACCGACGTGCGGCGACTTGGCGGTTGCAGCGCGGGCAGGTCTTTTTCCACGGACTCGGCGCCACCGCTTTCGGCTTGCGAGGCTCGGCCTTGGGCTGACGCGCCTTGTCGGCCCGCGAGACGGCACACTGCGGATGCACTCCGCCGCGAGAATAAGCAGGCTTGCCACACACAGGGCAAGCAGGGGGCTTGAACGTGAAGAAAACCGGCTTGGAAATGCTACTCATCGACGTGTTACGCCTCTGGACTGGCAGTCAGATGATGACTGAGGACTGGCCGAGCGCAAAAAAAACCGGCGAGGCAAAGCACGCTCGCGTGCAATGCCACACCGGTTTGACCTGGTAATGAGCCGCCGTCCGATGGCGGTACGTTATCGAGTGACCGTCTACCCACCCCTCACAAAGCATCGCCAGCGGGGGAACCAACCCGAGCCGCCGATGCGAATTGCCCTATCTTACGCGGGTTGAGCCACTAAGTAAACAAACATTTACGAAATGAATGCATCGCTGGCTTGCCGGCGGGGCCAAACGGGGCGTTGTTGCGGTTATATTGGGAGAAACTTGCAGGCTGCATGGAGTTGGTCCTGTACTTTCGGGGGCCTGCTGCATACACTCAACCACGACATTTTGCGGGCGAATCGCACGGTTCCACCACGCGTCTTGGGGATTCGGCCATGACTTCCCAGTCGGGGACTATCCTGCTCTCAACCAGGGGAATCGAGTCGATCCCTTGTCCGTCGGATGAACTTCTGCTGACGTTTGAAGACGGTCAGACAGACGGGGCATCGTCCACGGCGGTGAGCCAGCACCTGGCGACGTGCCCGCGTTGCCAGATGCGGATTTCTACTCTGCAGCACCGTCTGGCAGTAACTTCCGATTCACCCACGCTGGACTACCCATTGCCGGGTTCCGGCCGGGCAAACCGGGAGGAGGCCGCGCCTCCGGACTGTGGCGAGGCAGAAGCACCGAATGGCAATTCGTTGGACCATGAAGCAGGTGGCGGTGCCGTCACAGGGACTATTCTGAAGCAGACGATTTCGCGTTCGATTCCTCGCCGCCTGAACGAGTACGAATTGCTCGAACGGATTGGTATGGGAGGGATGGGGCAGGTGTTTCGGGCGCGACATGCCCGTTTGCACCGAACGGTCGCGGTCAAGGTCTTGCCGGATTCACGACAGACCGAGCCCAGTGCTCTCATGCGCATGCAGCGTGAGTCGGCTGCGGCAGGTCGAGTGGCACACGAGAACATCGTCTACGCGACCGATGCCGGAGAGTGCGCGGGAATCAACTATCTTGTCATGGAGTACGTGGAGGGGCTCGATCTCAGCCGGCTGATGAAGCGACTCGGCAGGCTGCCCGTGGCCGAGGCGTGTGAGATTATTCGACAGGCCGCACTCGGCTTGGGGCACATCGCCGCGTGCCGCATGGTGCATCGCGATTTGAAGCCTTCCAATTTGATGTTGGCCGAGGACGGAACCGTCAAGATTCTGGACTTGGGTTTGGCTCGCCTCGAACGCAGTCCACTAGAGGATGACGGCGAGACGACGCAAGCCGGCTTCCTGTTGGGGACGGCCGACTATGTCGCTCCCGAGCAGATCGAGTCGCCGCACGACGCCGATGTACGCTCGGATCTCTACAGCCTGGGGTGCGCGTTCTACAAACTCCTCGCCGGGCGTCCTCCGTTTGGCACGGATGAACACGGGAGCGTCAACCGCAAGGTGACGGCACATCGTTCCCACCAGGCCGTACCGATCGCGGAACTGCGCCCGGAGGTTCCGCAGGAAATCGCGGAATTGATCGACCGACTGCTGGCTAAGGAGCCGGCCGATCGACCGCAGCATCCGCGCGAGGTGGCGGCGGCGCTCGCTCCCTTTGCCGTCGGGGCGGACTTGCCGGCTCTGGTCACCGCGGCGCGCGAGCGGGCCGATCTCGACGGGATTCCGATTCCCGATATTTCGCACACGCCTCCCGCGGCGGATTCTTCGACCGCCGAGGCGGGGAATTCGGCGACTCCTTTCAAACCGGCCGAACTGGCGAAGTCGAGCCTGAGCGATCGCTTTCGACTTTCCACTTTGATGGCAGTTTCGCTCCTGGGGATTTTGGCACTGGGCGCTTTGGCAGGAGCGGTTTGGGCCCTGCGCCCATGGGACCGGGCGACTGACTTCACGCGTCCTCGAGTGTTACTTGCCAGCCAACATGAGGAGCCGCTGGAGTGGGTTGGTCATCTGGAGTCCCCCCACTCACCGTTCTTCGATCCTCGTCGCGGCGAACTTGGCGTACGTCCATCATCGTTTCAACTGATCCCGATGGGATTCTATGATGGAACACCCGGAACATTTAAGGTCCAGATGAGCCAGGAAATCTGGCATGGAGATCTTGGCCTGTACTTTGGAGCACGCACCGAACCCGACGCACGCACCGAACTAGGTTACAAGCCTTATCCGCTGACAACCTTCCAGCTGTTTGAGATCGAGTACTTTCCTGTGGAGCTGCGTCGCAATTCGGAGGAAGGTCCCTTGTTTCGCGTCTATCGGCAGCGGGCAGCCATTAATGTAAGTCCCGTCGACAAGGGAGTCATTCTCGGTACTGGAATCACCGAGCCTTTCCCTGCTCCCCGTGGTACACATATCGATCTGGAGATCACTTTCTCGCGAAGCGGGTGTGAAAAGGTGGTCGCCAATGGACAGCCGCTTTGGACATTGTGTTCGCCGGAACGCAACGGCCGCTATGTTCCGGAAGACTATTTCGGCAGCTTTGGCTTCTACTGCAAGAATTCGCTCGCCGGGCCGGGGCGTGATACAAAGGGAATTACCTGGTTTAGCAACATTGAGTTTACACCTGCGGAATGATCATGGCGTTTGCAATTCAATATCCAACTAACGGTGGACAAGGTGCCTCATCAAGCGATCGACTTGTTACGGCATGTGGCACGTTCGACGAATTCCCCGAAGGGGGCCCGTATCACATTTACGGAAAACTATATTCGGCTGCGAGTCCGCCCACTGACCTGCAGCCCCCACCAGGTAGGAGTGAGGGAACCTGCATCCTCGGAGGGGCCACCCCGACGTGGCATTTCAACGGCTGTTCTCCGCCGCTGGCATCCTGCATCGTCAGTTCGAGCTATGTCTTGCGGGTGTGGCTAAGTTCCGAGCAAGTCGCCAACCATTTTCTGCATTGCGACGCCGAGTTCACCGCCTGTGACGCCAGCGACGCGAGTTGCTCGGTAGATTGTCCCGATACAGGTGGTATGGCGATGTCGCAGATGCGGGCAGCTGAGCCAGTGATTGCTAGCTCTGCCGCGCGCTACTTTGATGTTGTACCGACGGAAGATGTGACCAACTTGTTGCAGTTTTTCGGGGCGCAACCCAGCGATCTATCGAAACTGAAGGTGCGTCTTGCTTTCGATGAGGCGCGGAGCAGCTTCGATCGGGCTGTGTGGAGCGCCTCACCGACACCGGGAGAGCAGCTCCGACTGGAGGTGACAAACGGTTCGTGCTGCGCTCGGGCAATGCTCGCCCGTGTGCGAGTCGGTACGGATTCCATCGAGATGCTGGAGCGCTGGACTTGCGAATACTTCGATGTGATCGCCGGCGGCAACCTGTACGGAGTCAGTGCCGACGGAGTTCGGTGTGAAGGGAGCATCTGCGTGACGCCCGCTGCTAAAGCAGCGGCCCGCAGCATTCCTCGGGCGTCCAAAAAGGCTGCTAAAGTCGGCCGGGGCGGAACGCGCCGCAAGGGGCGTGGTCGTTAGACTGACCCTTGGATTCGGCGGCACGCCGCGGAATCACGGCATTCGCTCATCAATTCGGCGATGCGGCAACGGGCCGCTACGCGGAGTGCCGTTGCCTGGACTTTCCTACATGACAAATCGCCATTTCCCGCCTGCCATGACCGCCCGGACCAGGGCTACCGCGACACCCCTCGTATCGTGCATCATGCCGACGGGGGATCGCCCCGAGTTTGCGGCGCTGGCAATTCGATGCTTCAACCGCCAGGACTACCCGTCTCGGGAATTGATCATTGTTGACGACGGTCCGACGCCGCTCGCCCCGGCACTCGTGAGCGACTCGCGAATTCGATACATCCGGCTAACGGAGCGGCAGTCGACAGGAGCTAAACGCAATCTGGCCTGCCGTGCGGCAAAGGGTGATTTCATCGTCCAATGGGACGACGATGATTGGCATGGCGCGGCACGCATTCGCAAACAGATAAAGACGCTCGCTAGTGGTGCGGCCGAGATCAGCGGCATGGCCGACACGCTGGTCCTGGAACTGGCGGATATGCGTTTGTGGGCCCCTTCGCCACAAGTCTTTAGGCAGCGGGCGCTGGCCGGAGTGCATGGCGGCACGCTTGCCTATCGACGCGAAATCTTCGATCGGCTGACCTGCTATCCCGATGCAACACACGGCGAAGACGTTGCGTTTCTGCGCCCGGCGCTATTAGCCGGTTGTCGCGTGGCCGCGATCCCTGCCGAGAGCGACTTCGTGTACGTGCGTCACGGTCGCAATACGTCGCGGATGGCAGAATTTTTCGCCAGGTTCGAAGGTCGTCACGTAGCCGCATCGCCCCAACTGAAGGTGGATTTGCCGTATTATCGCCGATTGCAGTCGGCACAGTGTGGCGGCCCCTTTCGAGAGGAAGCAACGGACTCTGCAACTGCACTTCGACCTACAGCGCGATCGATCGCCCAGCAAGGCTGGGGAATTCGCCGTGTGGAGAATCTCGCGGTCATCACGACTCACTTTAATCCTTGCGGGTTTCGTCGGCCGCGGGAAAACTATCAGCGGTTTGCAGCCGGCATCCGAGCGGCCGGCGTTCCGCTTTGGACGGCCGAACTCGCATTCGATGACGATCCGTTCTATCTGCCCGAAGATGAACGCACCCTGCGCATTCGCGGTCTGCGTCGGCTGCATTGGCTTTGGCAAAAGGAGCGGCTACTCAACTTGTTGATCGAACGGCTGCCGGCCGACGTTGACGCCATCGCCTGGATCGATGCGGATGTGCTGCTGCTCAACTCTCGTTGGGTCGATGCCGCTCGGAATATTCTGGCCACTCACTTTGTTGCTCAGCTCTTCTCGGACGGCTACGACCGTATGCCTGATGGACAACTCAAGCGACTTATGAATTCGGCAGGCTGGGCGTTTGCAAAGGGGCTACCGGGCAGGCTCGATTTTTCCCAAAGCCACCCGGGCTTCGCCTGGGCAGCGCGGGCCGACTTGCTCCGGCAGCACGGGCTTTACGATTGCATGGTTACCGGGTCGGGCGACTCACTCATGATGGAGGGCTTCGGCGCGGAACGGCCGCCGATGGCGTCGCAACTCAATCCCGCTTTACAAGCTCATCATCGACGCTGGGCCCAGCGCGTCGCTCGTCACACTCGTGGTTCGCTCGGCTATGTGCCAGGTTCGCTATTGCACCTTTGGCACGGTAGCCGCACCAATCGCCGATACCAAAAGCGATTGACCGCATTGACGCGGAGCCGGTTCGACCCGGAGACTGATTTGCGCCTGGACGATAACGGTCTGTGGGCATGGTCCGAGACGGCGCTGCGCCACAAGCGAGAAATGGTCGACTTGGTCCGTGACTACTTCGCCCAGCGGAGTGAGGACGCATGAACTCGGTCTATGAGTTCACCTCGGACTGGTTCAGCCGTCGCATCCCGCTCTGGCAGGAGTGGCTGCGGCCGCTTGTCGGCAAGCCTCATCTCCAATTTCTTGAGATCGGCAGCCACGAGGGGCGTTCGGCCCTGTGGCTACTCGATAATGTTCTTACACATCCCACCGGGACGATCTCCTGTATCGACCCCTGGTACAACGCCGAGGCAGAACGACGATTCGATCGAAATGTTGCAGCCAGCGGACGCTCGAACCAGGTGCGAAAGTTCAAATCGAAAAGCCAGCAAATCCTACCGCGGTTCCCTGAAAGATCGCTCGATCTGGTGTATATCGATGGCTCGCACGAAGGTGCCGATGTGCTCCTCGACGGTCTACTGGCCCTGCTGCTGGTGAAGCGTGGCGGCCTGCTCATTTTTGACGATTACCACTGGAAACCGCCCGACGGCACCATACATCACCCGCCCCAGCCTGCCATCGATGCGATTCTCGATCTCAACGATTGGCGGCTCACCGAAGTGCACCGCGGCTGGCAAATTGCAGTACGAGTCGACCGATAGTCAGCACTTCGACCATGGGGTTTCGAGCACGAACTGCAACTCGTCTCGTACTATCCTTGCAGCCACGTCGGCAGCTGGCCGGCCGGCGGCAGCTCGATGACGCGGACGCTTTGGATGTCCTTGTGTCCCGAAACCTCGGCCAGGGCGGCCGCCGGCGGGACGCTGTCGAGATTGAGTACGCCGATCGCCGTGCCGCCCGGAGCCGCGCGGCCGACCGACATCTGGGCGATGTTTACATGGTGATTTCCGAAGATCGTACCCACGGCGCCGATAATGCCGGGAACGTCGGTGTGCGTAAAGATGAGCAGGTTTCCGTCGAGATAGGCCTCCAGCCGCGAGTCGCCAAGTCGAATCAGCCGGGGCATGTCATTGCCAAAAAGCGTGCCGGCGGCTTGAAAGGTCTGCCCGCCGCTTGCGACTTCCACCGAAAGTGACGAGCTGAACGCGCCGGGCTCGCTCCGCGATTCCTCCGTCAGCTCGATTCCGCGTTCACGTAAGAGAAGTTCGCTGTTGACGATGTTCACATCCTCTTCGAGCGCTCGCTCGAGCAGTCCCGCGCAGAACGCTGCTGTAACCAGCTTCGTGTTCTTCTTCGTCAGCTCGCCGCGATAGACGAGGTGGCACGACGAAGCGCCAGTCGGATGCCATTGGGACATCAAGAGCCCTAGGCGATAGGCCAGATCGAGGTAGCCGCGCAAGGCTTCGAGCGTCTTGGGGTCGATGGCCGCCATGTTCACCGCGTGGCGGACTTCACCCTTGGTGAAGTATCCGATCAATAGCTCTACCGCTTCGACGGCGACCTGTGTCTGGGCCTCTTCGGTGCTGGCCCCGAGGTGCGGCGTACAGATGACGTTCGGCATTCCGAAAAGCGGGCTATTCGTGCAGGGCTCTTCGAGGAACACATCGAGCGCCACGCCCCCAAGTTTTCCGCTCTTGAGTCCTTCCACGAGTGCTTCTTCGCTATAGATGCCGCCGCGGGCGCAGTTTACCAGCCGCACGCCCGGCTTCATCAGCGCAATGGCCTCGCGGTCGATCAGGTTGGTCGTTTCGGGCGTGAGAGGCGTATGCACCGTGAGATAGTCGACTTGCGGCAGCATGTCGCGAACCGTTTCGACTCGCGTGATGCCGAGCTTCGCCGCCCCCTCGGCCGAGAGGAATGGATCGTAGCCCAGCACCCGCATTTGGAAGGCTTGGGCCCGCTTGGCGACCTCCTGGCCGATCCGTCCCAGGCCCACAATGCCGAGAGTTTTGTCGGCCAGCTGCGTTCCCATGAACGTCTTACGGTCCCACTTGCCGGCCAGCAGTGTGTGATAGGCCTCGGCCACCCGGCGTGAGAGAGCGAGCATCAGCGTGAAGGTGTGCTCCGCTGTACTCAGCGTATTGCCGGTAGGCGTATTCATGACGACGATGCCCAGACGCGTCGCCGCTTGCTTGTCGATGTTGTCGGTGCCTACGCCCGCTCGGGCGATCGCACGCAGACGGCGATTGCCATCGAGCGATTCCGCGGTAATCGTTACACCGCTGCGGCAGATCGCTCCGTCGGCGTCGGCCAAGGCCTGCTTGAGCGCATCACCCTTGAGGCCGGTGCGGACTACGAACTCGATTCCCGGCGCTGCGGCGAGTAAGTCGAGCCCCTCTTGGGCGATCGGATCGAGAATGAGGATCTTGGGCATGGGAACAATCCGCCTAGCCTTTCTTCTGTTTGAACTCGCGCATGAAGGCAGCCAGGGCTTCGACGCCGGCGCTTGGCATCGCGTTATAGATGCTGGCGCGGATGCCGCCGACGCTGCGGTGCCCCTTAAGGCCGTCGAGCCTGCGGTCTTCCCCTTCCTTGACGAACTCCTTTTCCAGCGCTTCGCTCGGCAAGCGGAACGTGACGTTCATCAGCGAACGAAACTCCGGCTGGGCGTGGCCGCGGTAGAAGCCTCCTGACTCGTCGATTGCGTCGTACAGCTGGCGAGCCTTCTGCTGGTTGATCGCGTGCATCCGTGTGAGGCCGCCAACCTCGTCCTTCAGCCACTCAAGTACGAGCTTCATGAGGTAGATCGCAAACGTCGGCGGCGTGTTATAGAGCGAGTCTTCCTTCACGTGATTTGTGTAGTTCAAATAGCCGGGAAGCGAATCTTGCGAGCGGGCGAGCAGGTCGTCGCGGACGATGACGACCGTCACTCCCGCGGGACCGGCGTTCTTCTGGGCACAGGCATAGAGCAGGCCGTACTTTTCGATCGGCAGAGGCCGGTGCAGAAAGTCGCTCGATGCGTCGCAGACGAGCGGCACCTCGCCCACGTGCGGTTCGGTGGCAAACTGCACTCCCTGAATCGTTTCGTTCGAGCAGAAATACGCGTATGCCGCATCGGCCGCGAGCTTGAGTTCCCCCGCTTTTGGCAGCCGATCGAAGTTCGTGGCTTTGCCGTCCCAGGTAATGTTGACCTTGCCCTCGCGTTTTGCCTCGTCAACCGCCATCTTGCTCCAGGAACCGGTAACCAAATACTCCGCCGAGCCGCTTTGACCGCGGAGCAGGTTCATCGGGATCATCGAAAACTGCAGCCGCGAGCCCCCCTGCAGGAACACGATGTGGTAGTTCTCGGGGATCGCAAGCAATTCCCGCAAGAGCCGCTTGGCCGAGGCCAGGATGTCCAGAAACCCCGGTGCCCGGTGGCTCATCTCGAGGATGCTCATCCCGTAGCCGGGGAGGCATACCAGTTCCCGCTGGGCCTGTTCGAGAACGGCCAGCGGCAGCACGGCTGGACCGGGAGAAAAATTGAAAACTCGCTCGGTGGCGGTAGCAATCGACATGGCAAACCTCAGCGAAAAAAGGCCGCGCGGACGCGTCCGCCAGGGCCCGAAGCAAGCGATGTAATGTACGCCTGGGCCGGTTTTTCCGGTAGGCGGGGCGAGACCTGTCAGCAAGGCGAACTCTGCCAGGGGCGACAGTCAAATGAGTGTGCAGGTTCGCGAGGCGAGCACCGTGACGACGACCAACTCACCTAGGGTTCACATGCTGCTACGCCGCGTCGCCAAACAGTGCCTCCACAAACTGATCCGCGTCGAACGTGGCAAAGTCGCCCGGTTTTTCGCCGAGGCCCACGAACTTCACGGGAATTGCAAACTTCTCGCGGATCGGCAAGATCACGCCCCCTTTGGCCGTGCCATCGAGCTTGGCCAGGACGATACCGGTGCACTTCGCTGCGGCTGAGAAGCCCTGTGCCTGACTGATCGCGTTTTGTCCCGCCGTCGCATCGAGCACGAGCAGCACTTCGTGCGGTGCATCGGGCACTTGCTTCGTGATCACGCGGTGAATCTTTTCGAGTTGCTGCATCAGGTTCGTCTGCGTCTGCAACCGGCCCGCCGTGTCGATGATGCAGATATCGGCCTGCGTTTCCAGCGCGCGGGCGACGGCCCGGTGAGCGACTGCCGCCGGATCGCCGCCGGCCTCTCCTTTTACAATCTCGGCGCCCAGTCGCTCGGCCCAGATCGAAAGTTGCTCGACCGCCGCGGCGCGAAACGTATCGCCGGCCCCGAGCACCACTTTCTTTCCCTCGCTGCGAAAGCGATTGGTGAGCTTGGCGATCGACGTCGTCTTCCCCGATCCGTTTACACCCACCACGAGTACGACGGTCGGCCCGCTCGCCGCCATCGTTATCGGCTGCTCGGGCTGGCGAAGAATCTGCCGCACTTCATCCTTCACGCTCGCCAGCACATCGCTCATGTGCACAACGCGAGCGCGAAAGTCGGTCGCAATCCGGTCGCGAATTCGCGAGGCCGGGCCGATCCCCATGTCGGTCTTGACCAGGATCGCAAATAGCTCTTCGAGAAACTCGTCGTCGACCAGCCGCCCTTCGCGCTTAAACAGGTCACGAATGTCGGTGTTGAGAAAGTCACTCGTCTTCCGGAGCGCCTGACGCAGCGAGCCGAAGAAGCCGGCGGGCGCAGCCTCGTCCGACTGGGGAGCCCTCACGGGCGCCGGCTTGGCGGGCTCAGCGGCCGGCTCTCCCTTCTTCTTAAACATGTCGAAGACGCCCATTCCCGCGCTCGCTCCTCTCGCCGTGATCTCAAAGCTCGTAAAATACTCGTGAATAATTCGTAAACAACGCGTGCGATATTACTTCTCTTTCGCCGCTCCGCGCGAGCCCTTCTTCACGAATCGGTCGAGCACGCCGTTGACAAATTGCGGCGACTGCCGACTGCCGTAGCGTTTGGCCAGTTCGACCGCTTCGTTGATTGCCACCCGCTCGGGCGTACCGCCGTGCAGCATTTCGTAAGCTGCCATCCGCATAATGTTGCGGTCGATCACCGCCATTCGCTCGAGCGTCCAGTTGTCCGCCCGCTCGACCAAGAGCGCGTCGATCTCCGGCCGATGCTTGCGAATTCCCGCCAGCAGCGACCGCCCAAACTCAATCTGATTCTGCGATTCGTGCAGCCGGCGAACCAGGAACGCATCGGCCACGTCCGCGCCGCGATCGG
>JALORD010000131.1 GCA_025459145.1 Pirellulaceae bacterium
TGACCGTGCCGCCTGGGTACACCCGGTGGAACTCTTCCTCGCGCGCAACCTGCGCACGGACCCGGCTGGTGAGATCGTCGATCTCCGACAGACGCTGAAAGTCCGGCGTGTAGAGGTCCTGCACGGGCTGGTCGAGAAAGAACGCGGACCGCGGGTTCTGACCCGTCAACACACATTTCCCCTCGATCTCGCGGTAACGATTTTTCGACACGGCGGCAAACAGCAGGAGCGACCGCTTCTTCTTGCTCGCGGCCGTCAAGTCCTGAGGATCGGCCATCCCAAACGAGTAATCGAAGACGGCGAGAAGATCACCGGCGGTCGCCGGCCCCTTCAATACCTCGTCCAGTCGATATCGCACCTGCGTGAACCTGATCCGGCCCGTGCTCTGGACTCGGACCTCCAGCGGCGTCGCTTTCGCGATCAGGTCGGAAGTATGCGCCAACCACTCCGCGGTCTGGCCGACGGCGATTTCGGCGCGGGCGACACCGGGCGCAAGTAGAACGACCATAGAGACGAGAAGTGTGCGCATCGGATGAGCTCCACTCACGAGTAACTGGCGGCTGTCGATCTGGCGTTCCTCGCCTTCCATTTTACATACGCGTTGGCCGCTCGCCCCCGGGCCCGTCGCGAGCCGGGATGCACGATGAACTCGTACTCGTCAATCAACCCCAGCTCCGCAAGCGCCAGCGGGGGCTTGACTCTATCCACGAACACCCCCTGCCCGACTCCTGCTTCAACTGCTCGACGGCGTGGGCCACATCTGGGCGTTTAAGCGGCTTCCTCCCTGAATGAATCCTGAAAGTCATGTCTTGGAAGGCTCCGAGGTCGCCTCTCCGTCACGGACAAGTTTGTGCCATGAGCGCTTACCGCACTGGGGACACCTCATGTAGGAGAAGGTGTGCGACCGGCTGGCCTTCCAACGGATACCGCCCAACTCCCAGATGGACCGCGCGAAACCGCACGAACACCGCATCATCCACGAGCGTGAGTCTGCCTCCATGCTCTCAGCCCAGCTGCGAGGCAGAATGCTGACGAAGAACTGTTGAAGAAATGACATAAGCGTGATGCCGCCTAACTATGTCTATCCGCCTTTCACAACCTGATAGGTTGCCGGATTGTCAACTAACGCCAGCGGGAGTGCGTCTGGGGTCGATCGGCCGTCCATTGACCTTCCATTCTACGTGCTCGTTGCCGACCGCTAGCCCTAGGGCCCGTCGCGAGCCAGTGGCGGACTGCGGAAGAGCCGCTACGAGGATGGAACGCCTTCACTCGGCAGTCCGGCTTCAGTCACACGTCGGGGAGCGGGTCAATTGCGGAAGATCGCCCCATTGTGCGAGCGGGGAGGTGGGGCTGCAAGCGTCGCAAGGGAGCGGATTCACCGCTCGATTTCCGCATCGCCTACACGGACGACTGGGCTATGCTCGCCAATTTAGCGGAAGGGATACGGACCGATCCCGCAGCAGTCGAATGCCCAGGCATGGCTCGACGGCATTCACCCTGGCGCATCGCTGGATGGCTTGCATATACGTCAATCCTTCCGCAACGCAGCAGGGAACGGATGCGGCCATTTTTTTGAGTTCACCAAGCGAAGTCACAATGGCCAGGTGCTCCTTGATGAGCAGGAGAGTCCTGGGCGACTGCAAGGGACGTTCGAGGTAGATTGCCACACGCTCTGTCGCGTCGCACTCGCTGGTTGTCTCGGCCGCCCGCAAATCTTCGACGTTGCTTGTCCCGCGGCAAGCTAGCAGGAATGAGTCCGCGACAAACCAGCACTCATCCCACCCCAGGGCGCCGGCGCTGGCGCATACAACCGGGTAGTCCCCGGCTCTGGCCGCTTCGCGCATATCGAACAGGTAAAAGACGCCACCCCCGTTGAAGGCGAAGGGAAGCGCGCCGGGCATGTACTGTGGCACATGGTAGGCCAAGGTCATCGCTCGAACACCGCTTGTCGGATCGCTTGTCGGGAAAAATCCAAATTCCCGTTCGCCGGTGCGGCACCAGCCGCCATTCGACCAACGGAGAAACGAAAGGTAATCCGCTGGCAATGGCTGGTTTGGCATCCGCCATGACGACGGATCGAACGGACGGTAAGCGGCATGCAGCGGGTCGCTCTCAGGGAACGGATTCTGTTGCGTGCGATTGACCTCAGCGACTTCTGTCGGGGAGAGCGGCTGGCCGATAGCTGCCACAAAGCGATCGATTTCCGCATCGGACGCGCCAGGATCGGGACGCGTTTCATCGAACAGAGAGGCCCAGTTCACGGATACCCTCCTCCGCCGCCGAACTATGTTTATCCGGACTTGTCCAACTTCATAGGTTGCAGGATTGTCAACCAACGCCAGCGGCAGCGCGTCTGGGATCGATCGGCCGTCCGTTGGCTTCCCATTCTAAATGCTCGTTGCCGTCCGATCGCCCCTGGAGCGCCGCGAGCCGGGGGAGCCAACCCACTCACCCACCGCGGTAGGTAAACGTGGTCGCTTAATCTCGGATTGGGAGACGTCCCATGACCTATATCGACTGTTTTCTCGCTCCGATTCCTCGCGAAAACAGGGCCGCCTACGAGGAGCTCGCAGAGATATCGGCGCAGGTCGTGAAGGAGTACGGGGCGCTGCGGGTCGTGGAGTGCTGGTTGGACGAGTCGGGCCCCGATGCCTCGTCGTATCACGGCAAGGTGGCGAGGCTTGAGTCTGAGGAGTACGGGAGCTTTGTGAAGGCTGCCGGTGCCGGCGAGGGCGAGACTGTCGTCCTGTCGTTTATCGAGTGGCCCGACAAAGCGGCACGGGACGCGGGCATGGCGCGGTTAACGAGCGATCCCTGCATACAGTTCCTGGACCGACCGCCGGTGTTCGACGGCAAACGCCTCCTGGCGGCAGAGAGACCTGCGGCTTTACTGGCCCCGCAGGAGGGGCGAAAGCATTCTGTGGTCATGATTAGGAACGGTTGGGAGACCTGCTCCACTGGGGGGCGGCAGGCGGGCAAATCGCAAATGGATTCTGGGCAAGTTTGACGCCGGGTGGCTCGAATACCTGGTATGAAAAGGCCCTCAACATCCGTGAAGTGGAGCGAGGTGGAGACCGTCGGTGGTCACGCCAGCGATCTGACGTCGTGCGGCACGCCAGCCGGGGTGCCCGCGAAGCCGGTGCCCAAGGAGCCGTTGCCGGATAACGACGCGGGCGATGTTGCGCCGGCGAGCGTTTGGGAGCGGCTGTACTTCGCACTCGGACCGATCGCCGGCTGTCTGGTGCTCGATCTCGTAGACTTTGTCACGCTGGGACCAATTGGGCTCGTGATCGGAATTCCGGTCGGTGCCGCAGTGGGCTGGTGGCTTGGTTCGCTGTATGGGCTGGAGCGGGCGGGCCGAATTACCGTCGCCGCGCTGAGCGCGGTGTACTGCACGATTCCGTTCACGGAGCTTCTGCCGCTCGCGACGCTCAGCGGAGCGGTGGCGAGGTTTCACCACGCGGGGCGGTAGGGGGATGGGTTGGCGGCCGCGGGGAGTGGACGGGTCGGGAGACCCGTCCTACGGTTCGCACCAAGCGTTACCCGCGGCGAAAGAGCCGCTCGATGACGGCTCGGTCGTCGGGCGGGAGTTCGGCGGCTGCCGCTGTGGCCAGAGTTGCCAGACGATCGGCTTCGGTCAGATTGCCGGCGAGTGCGTGGGCCTGCGCCGCGCAGCCCACAGCCGCGGCGCGGTCGAAGGGGGTTGCCTCCGCGGCGTTTTCGAGATTCAGCGTCAGGCAACGTTCGGCATGCCGCACAGCTGGGCCCGCCTCGCCCGCGGCGCTGTACACGGCCGCGAGCAGGTTCTCGGCCCGCTCGCGGTTAAGCGAGTTGCCGACCGCATCCCAGTGGAGCGCCGCGGCATGGGCCAGCGAGATCATCCGCTGCGTCTCCTGCGGCGTGCGAGCGGACTTTTCGACGAGATCCCAGGCTTCGTTGTTGCACTCAATGGCAAACCAACGATGAGCCTGCGCGAGATCGAACGGGGGCGTCGACATGGCAAGCGAAACTTTGAAGGACCCTCATGCAGACCCCTCACCCCGGTCCTCTCCCCGAGGGAGAGGCGAACGGCAGTCGGCACTCGAAGATCTGCTTAGAACAGCTCTTCGATCACCGCGCCGTGGTCGATGGCGGCGATCGGCCTGCCCGCATGATCGGGGAACGTGACATGGGGATCAACGCCCAGGACGCGGAAAATCGTGTGATGGATATCGCCGGGCTGGACGGGCCGATCCTGCGGCGCTTCGCCGAGGCGATTCGTCGAGCCGACGATGCGGCCCCCTTGGACGCCGCCGCCGCCGAGCAGGCAGAACATGGCCGCTCCCCAGTGATCGCGGCCCGGTGTGCCCATGCTCATCGGCGCGCCGCCGTTGCCGCCGTCGTTCATGCGGGGCGTCCGGCTGAACTCGCCACACAGCACGACCAGCACCTTTTCGGAGAGCCCTCGCTCGGCCAGATCGGTGAACAGGGCCGACACGAGTTGGTCGATCTTCGGCAGATAATTTTCGTAACCCTTTTGCAGGTCCCAGTGATGGTCCCAGCCGCCGAAGTGGCAAGTGACAAAAGTGGTTCCCGCCTCGACCAAGCGGCGGGCGAGCAACGTGCTCTGTCCCCAGGTGTGACGGCCGTACCGCTCGCGGGTTTCGGGCGACTCTTTTGACAGGTCGAACGCCTCGCGAGCTTGCGGGCCGGTGACCATTTCGTAAGCCTGCCGCTCGAAACGGTTCATCGCTTCGAGCGTTCCCGAGCGATCGGCGTCCCGCCGCAAGTGGTCGAAATGAGCGATGAGGTTTCGCCGGTCGGACAGGCGGTCGATGGTGAGCTGATTGTCGAGCGAGAGATTGCGAACCTGGAACTGGTCGTTGTTCGGGTCGCCATCGGTCTCGAAGGGCGTTTCCTGCGGGCCCAGGTAGTTGCCGCCGAAATAGCCGGGGCGCAGGCCGATGCTCATCGCATAAGGGACGGCCACATTGGGGGGCATGCCGGCCCTTCGCGGGCCAGTCACTTTCGTGGCGATCGATCCGAAGAAGGGATACTTACCCGCGGTCGAGCCGCCGCTGACTCCGGCATTGCGGCCGGCGAGCATCCAGTGTCCCCCGGTGAAGTGATCGCCCGAATCGTGATGCAGCGAGCGAACGATCGAAAACTTGTCGGCACACTTCGCCTGCAACGGGAACAACTCGCTGATCTCGATCCCCGAGACGTTGGTCTTGATCGGCCGCCAGATGCCGCGGTACTCCGGGGGGGCCTCGGGCTTCAGGTCGTACATATCCATGTGCCCCGGCCCGCCATCGAGCCAGAGCAGAATGACGGACGTGTCTTTCTTGGCCGGGCCGCTACCCGCCGAAGCCTCGCGCAGGGCGGCGAGTTGCGCCAGGCCCAGCGATCCCATGCCGGCCAGACCCAGTTGCAGGAAACTCCGCCGCGAGCGGCCATCGCAATAACGACCGGTCGAACCCAAGGGGATGCGCAGCATAAGGAGGGACCAAGGGAGGATAAAGTCGCGCCGACAGGTAGGCCCCGTTTGCTGACGGGTTTGCCGGCGAGGTGGGTGTGGGGACGCGTTCCGCCCGCGTCCCATCGAACTTCATTGATAGGAATTCTAGTCCGGCGCGATTTTCGCCGTCAACTGAATCTTGCCCCACGCGCCGATTCCTCCGCAATTTTGCCCGCAGCCGGCAAATCGATCGGCTTCACGGCTGGTCCAGTCGCTCGATCAATGCCGCGGCGACCTCAATCACTTCGGGCGTACCGTGAACAATGAGCGAGTTCGAGCGAACGTCGGCTGCGAGCCTGATCTTTTGGCCTTCGAACATCGGCTGGAGCGTCTTGACCAATTCCGAGGCCTGCGCCTTCGAGAGGGCGAAGACTTTGAGCAAGGGCACCGCCGCGGGTTGGGCGGCGGCTTGGGCGGTTGGTGGAATCCTGGCGGTCAGAATGAAGAATGTATGCACCTGGCTCTCGCCGCCTCCGGTCGTCTGGCTGCCGACGATCATGGGCTCGCCGCTGGTTTGCCGAACGGTCGTAGAGACGGTGGCCTGCACGGTTTTCGTTGAACCGGGCATGGAAGCATCGGCCTCGGGCGAGATCGGAACGATCCGCGAACGCTCGGCTTTCAGCTCAACCAGGACTTGATCGCTCTTTTCGATCCGCGCCGTAGCCTGCACCATCGTGCCCACATTCTGCATCGTGACGTTGTTGGTTGCGCCCCGACCGCCAAAATCGGTGCGGCCGCTGATGACAGGGACGGTTTCGGAGAACTGCACGGTCGCCGGTAAGTTCTCGAGCAGCGAAAGCTTGAGCAGGCTGCTGCTGTCGGCTTTTCCGCTCTGCGCGAGTTCGCGCACCTTGGCCGCCGTGGGCTCGGCATCGCCCAGAGCTGTTCCTTTGACATCGACGATGGCCAGTTCGAGCGACACGCTGCCCCCCGCTGTCGGCTCTTCTCCCAAGGCGGACGAAACAGTGGACGAACCGGCGGCAAAACTCGCCGCCGCGATGCACATCAACCAGCAGAATCGCATGATCTGGCCCTCCCCGAGTATTGGCTTGCCCCGGCGGATAGCGTAGCCGCCAACTCCATGAACCCCAACCATCGGGAATCTTCGCGGGGCTTGTTACATGGCGATGAGATTTGTGGGCATTGCCGAGGCCCGTCTGCTCCGCGAATCGGGTGTAACATCTGGCCCCGCCGCACGCTTAAACCTTCTAGCGGGCCACAGGGCCCTGGTTTGATTAGAGCGGAGTTTGCTTCGAGCGGAATTCAGCCTGCGAGGGTGTTCAGATGACCCGATCTTTCCTGACTTGGACCCTGTCGGCCGCGACCCTGTCGACGCTGGCAATGTCTTTCTGTACACCAAGTGGCGCTCGGGCCGACGACCTGTTTTCCCGAGTCCAAATCAACTCGGTATTTTCCCAGACCGGAGGCACGGCAACACCTAACAATGGCCAGTTGCCCCCCGAACTAAGCGAGCGGCGTCAGAAGGTGCTGAATGTCGGCCAGTTGGTCGACCTGCTCCGCGATGGGGGACTCGTGGGTCAGGCCGACGGCGATGCCACAGTGACTCTCGATTTGCCTCATACCCGTGGCCCGTTTCCGGTCGTCATCGGCCTGAGTGAAGACCGCGAGCAACTCGTGGTTTTGCTGCTCCTCAGCCAGCTCGACGCCCAGCAAACCCTGTCGACCGATCGGCTGCTGGCCCTGCTGGCCGCCAACAAAGAACACCGCCCGGCGATGTTTTCGTATAGCGACAGCCGGAAGCGAATCGAGCTGGTCCTGAGCCTGACGAATCAGGAGATCAGCGGCCGGATGCTCCGCGACGAGTTGCAGCGATTGGCCGGGATCGCCGAAAGCACGGCCTCGTTGTGGGAAACCGCTCCCGCAACTGGCGCCATTGCGGCTCAGCCCACTCCGCAGGCCGCTGCACCTCAGCCTGCCGCCCCCTCGGCAACCGCCGCAGCTCCGCGCCAGGTACCGGCCGCCGCCCCGACGCAGGTCACCGCGGCCGCGGCGGCTGGCCTGGTCGGACGCTGGTCGGCGGCCCGCTCGGCCAGCGAAGCCTTCGCCATCCTGCTCAATAACGACGGCACTTTCACGCTGGTGTATGTGAAAGACGGCAAGCAGAGCCAATCGAAAGGACAGTACTCGATCACCAGCGGCCAACTCGTGCTGACGACGGCCGAAGGGGCGAAGTTCTCGGGCAACCTGACGAACGTCACGACCAAGAGCTTCGACTTTAACCCGACCGGCAGCACCGCCGGCAAGCTGACCTTCCAGCGAGCGTCTTAACCCCCGTCTGCCGACTTTCCCAACCTCGCGAGACTTGGGGGAAGTTGGCGCTCGCCTGGAAATCGCCGCCGCCCGCCTTACGAGTCGCCCTGCGACTCTAATGGCGGGCGGCTTGATTTCTTGCCTAGGCGGACTTTCACCGCTTTTTCCTTGCCACCCGGCGCCGACCCTTGACCTCCGGACGTAAGTCACTGACAATTAAGGCATTACATCGAAACTGCCCATTTTCCGCGCTCGCGCAAGGATTGGCCGCTGGGCATGGCACCGCTTGTGATTGATACGACCGCCGCGGATGACCCGCGCGATGCCGTCCACCGCGCCGTGCAGGCGCTGGTGGAGGGGAAGGTCGTCGTTCTACCCACCGAGACCGTCTACATTGCCGCCGCCAGCGCGCTCAACGAACGGGCCGTGGACCGGTTGCTGGCCCTGCGCGGAGGAGTTCTCGAGGGCCCGGCGACGCTCGCCGTGCGCAGCGTCGAGGATGTGCTCGATTACGTTCCCGAACTACCGGCGATCGGCCAGCGGCTGGCGCGGCGCTGCTGGCCTGGGCCGGTGACGTTGCAACTGGCCGACGCGCAGCCCGAGAGCGTGATCCAGCGACTCTCGCCGCGAGTTCGCGCGATCGTCGCCCCCGAGGGACAGATCCGGCTGCGCGTGCCGGCGCACGAGCTGGTGCTACGCGTGCTGCGGCTCTTGGCCGGTCCGCTGGTGATGATCGGCGCCCGCCGCGAGACCGACTCGGACTCCGTCACGGCTCAGGAAGTCCTCGCCCGCCTGGCTGATCGGGTCGATCTGATCCTGGACGAAGGGCGGGCCAAGTTTGCGCAGCGTTCGTCCATCGTCCGCGTGGATCAGGCAGGGTTTGAAATGGTCAGGCATGGCGTCTTCTCCGAAACTAATCTGCGGCGACTGGCCAGTTGGATGGCCGTGATGGTCTGTACCGGCAACACATGCCGCAGTCCGATGGCCGAAATGCTCTTGCGCAAGCGGCTGGCCGATAAGCTCGGCCTGTCGCTCGAGCAGCTCGACGATCACGGAATCGTCGTCATGTCGGCCGGCATCTCGGCGGCGCCCGGCGGGCGGGCAGCAGCGGAGGCGATCGGCGTCATGCGCGAGCGCGGGCTCGACCTAACGCCGCACGAAAGCCAGCCGCTCTCTGATCGGCTGGTCCGCTTTGCCGACCTGATCCTGACGATGACCCGCGGCCACCGCGACGCGATCCTGACCCAGTGGCCGGACGCAGAGCCGCGGACCTACCTGATTTCGCAGGGGCGAGGCGATGTGTCGGACCCGATCGGCGGACCGACCGACCTCTATCGCCGCTGTGCCGAGCAGATCGACGCGTATCTGGCCGAATGGATCGAGCGGATCGAACTGCCGCAACTGGGGCAGAAGTAGGGCAGGCCCGCCAACCGTCGCGGGCTGTGTTCCCACGCATTACTTCATTGGCGGCGGGACCGAGACGATCGTTCCCACGTAGCTCGCGCCCGTCGGCCTTGTTGGCGGTTCCGCAACCAGTGTTAACTGTCGGCCATCCCACCGCCAGACGAGCCCCGCCATCCGCGGGTCGTCTGGCTTGACGACGACCAGGTGTCCGTCTTCCCAGCGATAGACGCCCGAGAACACATCAGCCCGCGAGCGGAAGAGAAACTCACCCTTTCCCAGGTCCTTCAGATTCACCGGCTGCACGAATCCACTGGGAAGCGTGGCCTGCCAGACGCCGGCGAGCGGGGGAGCCTGTGATCGCTGATGAAGGACGGAAGACCGTCCGGCAAAGAACATCGCCACAGCCAACATCAGCACGAGGAGCGACCGCAAGCTGAACCGCAATCCCCAGTTCTGCACCTGGGGCTTCGCGGCAGCCGGACTGTCGACGCGTGTTTCGGTGGTATTCGGCTCTTGCAGCATGGCTTCTCGGATTAAGACGAGGCACGCCTGCGCACGGTTTTTGTTGGTGGCACGTCGACTTACTCCGCTGGACTTTCCCGCAGGTCGTAGCACATCAGATGATCCTGATCGCGGAGGTACAGCTTGCCTCCGATGACGACCGGATGCGCCCAGCAGGCCTTTTCGCCAACATGCACGGGGCGGAATGAACCCTTCAGGCGATACTCGGCGGGCGTCGCTTCGATCAGGGCGACCTCGCCGTTTTGGTAACGGAAAACTAGATGTCCGTCGGCATACGTGATCGCCGCCGAACCGGAACCGGGGCCGCTGGTCTCGCCGCCCCACATCGTCTTGCCGGTGGCCAACTCGACGCAGATCGGAAAGCCCTGATTGTGTCGATGGCCGCAGTAGACGTAGCCGTCGACGAGGACCATCCCGCCATGGTGGTTCTGCAACTGGTCGGCGTTCAGGAAATACTGCTCCTGACAAGCGATTCCCTCGCCTTCGGGCACGAGCTTCAGCAGTGCGGCCCCCGTGCCGTATCCCGTCGAAGTGAAGACGAAGTCGCCCGACACGAGCGGCGTGGGAATGCTGGCGGTGCGATTAGCGATCTCGGCATAGCCCCACAGGTACTTGCCGTCGCTGGCCCGAACGCCAATTAACCCCCGGCCGACGAGCTGCACGTATTGCTTCACGCCGCCGCCGTTGGAAACAACGATCGACGAATAGGCGGCACCCTCCTTGCCGGCGCCTCCCTTGAGTTCGGACTTCGCCCGCCAGATTTCTTCGCCGGTCAGTTTATTGAGCGCCACGAGCATCGCCTGGGGCCCGCCCGGCGTGCAGAGTACCCACTCGCCATCGACCAGCGGCGACTCGGAGAATCCCCACCCCGACATCATCTGCCCGCTCCACTCGCGGACAAAATCCTTCGACCACAGGATTTTCCCGTCTTCGATGTTGAGACAGGCGATGAGACCGCTCGAGGCGATAACATACAGTCGATCGCCGTCGATCGACGGCGTGCACCGCGAGCCGCTATAGTTGCCGTGCCGCGGCGAGAAATCGATGAGCTGCCGCTTCCAGAGGATCTTGCCCGTCGCTGCGTCGAGGGCAATCGCTCCCTGCCCGCCGTCGATGCCGCCGGTGGTGTAGACCTTGCCGCCGGCGACGGCCACGCCCGCGTAGCCTTCGCCCACACCGTTGACGTCGTAGACAAGCTTCGGCGGCTGGGCATTCCAGTCCTTGAGGAGGCCCGTGTCAGGCGAACGATTCGCCCGGTCCGGCCCGCGCCACTGCGTCCATTCGGCCGATTCGATCGTCTCGCCCGCCGCGGACCCGCCCGCAACGAACAGCACTACGAGCGCGAGCAGAGATACTGTTCGTGAGCGGTGCATGACAATCTCTCCTGGGGCAGCGGGAAATCGAGCCCATCCCGTCTCGATGCACCCAGGAGTGTAATACGGCTGTCAGGTCGGCTCAATCTTTCGAAGACACCCTGAAAACGTGCGACTTGTGCAATGCACCGCATTTTACCGCAGCGCCTTGATCTGCGGATGATTGAGCAGGAACTCGCGGCGCTTCGTGGCGAACAGGTACAGGCTGTGGCGGTCCTGTAGTGCCGAGTCGGT
>JALORD010000132.1 GCA_025459145.1 Pirellulaceae bacterium
CCGCGCAATCGATAGGAGTGTTTTTCCTTGGACAGCAACGTCTGAGCAAACTCGGGCGTGCGATCCGGCCGAAGCAGCATCAGCAGCGCAATCACTTCCCAGGGATCTTCCGCGGGACCAATCAGATGCCACAATTGTTGAAATTCGACGTCCGTGAGGGGCGTGGACAGCGGCGGATTGGTCGCCATAAGCAGCGACAACTGCGCCTGAAAGCGAAGCGTGCGGTCTCCGTCGTGCAATCCAGTCGTGTCCAGCATTCCTCGGCCGGCCTCCGACAATTCGCACAAAAGCAGACCGTGTCGACCCACGCGCCGGTCGCTGTTCGCCTTCGCATGACCAAGGAGTAATTTGTCCAGAGCACCGAGGCCTTGGAGCGTCCAGAATGCATGCAGCCGGCCAAGCGGCTCGCTGCCGTCCTTTGCCACCGACCTGATGTCCGCCAGAGCCTCCGTCTTCGGGCCTTCCACCAGCAGCCGCTGTGCGGTTTCGCGCTGCCAGGCGTTGGTGTGTTCGAGCAGCTCGAGGAGGTCGGACGCCGTGGCCTTGGAGAGCGGCTCCGCGGGCCGACGCATTGGGCTGCCGACTGCCGGCACAATCCGCCAAATCCGCCCCCGATCATCTCCCAAACGCTGATCCGGCCGCTGTTTGAGTTCGTCCGGCACGAAGTCCGGATGCTCGATCACGCAGCGGTACATGTCGACGACGTACAGCGCGCCGTCGGGACCAAGCTCCATATTGACCGGCCGGAACCACTCATCGGGAGAGGCCAGAAACTCCTTCCCCTCGTAGGCCGGCTTGCTGGTGAACGTCGGCCCGGCGGGCTGCATGATCTCGCGATGAACGAGGTTGCCCGTCGGATCGCAGGTGAACACGTTCCCTTTGAACTCAGCCGGCAACAGGTCGCCGCGGTAGATGTACACGCCGCAGGCCGCGGTGAATTGTCCCGCATGCAGGTTCGACGTCGTCCACGCCCGGCTGATCGGATAAATTCGCGAATTCTCGGCGAACGCCGCGACGTCGTGCATCACGGCGGGCACCGTCACACCGGGACTGGCCCGCAGGTAGCGATCCTCGAGCACCACATGCCGGCACGGATTGCGGTTCGAGCACGTGAAGCGGTTCCCCCAGTCGTCAAAGCACAGCCCGAACTGTCCGTTGCCGCTCACCGCCTCGGCCTTCCCCGTGTGCGGATCGAACCGAAAATCCATCCCGCTGATGTCGATCACCGGCTCAGCTGGCAGCCGGCGATTGACGACCTTGCCTCCCCGCAGGCCGTTGGCGACATAAATGTGGTTGTCGAGCGCCAGCCGCGGATGATTAGCCCGGAGCTGCGAATTCTGCTCGGCGAACCCCTCGAACCAGGTTTCGTCGAGATCCATCTGGCCGTCGCCGTCGGTGTCTTTCATATAGGCGACGCGGCCGGCGAGCGTCACGAAGACGCCTCCTTTCCAGGGCTGCAGTCCCGTCACGAACGAGAGCTTGTCGGCGAACGTTGTCGCCGCTTCATAGCTCCCGTCGCCATCGCGATCCGTGAGCACGCGAATTCGCGAAAGCGGCGCGCCGCCAGCCGGAGGACCGAGCGGGTAGTCACGCATCTCGACGACCCACATTCGCCCGTCTTCATCGAAGCGAATCGCCACCGGATCGATCACCTCCGGCTCGGCCGCCGCCAACTCGATTCGCAGCTCAGGGTCGGCCAGCTGAAACGCGGCTTGCGACTGGTCGGGGCTTAGCGGCCCCGCGGCCAGTGAAGCGGTCGGGGCAGCCAGGGTCAATACTGCCCCAACCGCGGCGATACGAAGCTCATGCATCAGGCTGCGAGAACTTCGCGTTCCGTAATATTTTTCAGAAATCATTGATCCAATCGATGTGGGCAATCCGAGGCTGACCGCCGTCATTGACGACGACGATATCCAGGTAGGTCTCAAAAGGCTCGGGAGGCTGTCCGTCGGTCACCACAATCTCGCCATGCCAGGTGATCGTGCACATTCCCAAGAGGTCCTGATAGCGAACGTCCTTGGGAATGCTCTCCCAATCGGCGAACTCGTCCTCAAAGGGCATGAACGGTTCGAGCTCGGATCGAGTGGGCTTGAGCTCGCCGAAGTACTCTTGCCGCTGCGACTGGACCTCGGCGATGAACTGCTCGACGCTCTGTTTCGCCCGGAGACTGGCGCTCGTCAGCGCGTAGGCTGCCGTGTAGTCCTCGGCCAGGATCGCATCGCCAAACTTCTGGCTGACATCGCGAATTCCCGTCTCATTCTTGACGGGCGGCTCAAATTCGTCTTCCAGCAAGGCACGCGAAGCCACGTCGCAACCCGCGAGTACGACCATTCCAGCCATGAGCCAGCACCAGGTACGAGGCGCTCTGTCGATCCGCACTTTCATGTCTTCCTCGGCGTTAATCCGGCATCTCCGTCAAGCGACAGGAACGAGCAGGATGGTCAACGTTCGATCGGTTTGCGGACTTCGTGGGGCAGGGAATGCGAGCTGGCGGCGGGCGAGTCGTTCGGGGCCGACTCACCGGGTGAAGCTTGAGGCCGGAGCAACCGCCCGTCGACGTCGGGAGGTTCCGGCATCGTCCCCTCTTGGGCGGTCACCGGTTTGTCGGGACGAACGATCAACAGGCCATTGATGATCACCTGCTCGCCTTCCGCGACTCCCTCGCGAATCACGCGGGCGTTGCCCTGCTTGCTTCCCAGAACCACCTTGCGCCGCTCGGCATTCCCTTCGGCATTCACGACGTACACGAACCGCTCGTTTTGATTCGTGCCAATAGCCGCTTCCGCCACCAGGACCGCTTCGTAGGGCATGGCCGAAGTGACGCGCACGCGAACAAAGAGTCCCGGCGTGAGGATCGCCGCAGGATTGGCAACCTCCGCCCGGGCGGTCAACGTTCCAGTGCCTGGGTCGACCACATTCGAGCCGAAATCGATAAACCCGGGCTCGGGATAGACCGAACCGTCGGCCAGCGTGATCTCGACCGGAATCCGTTTCTCGCGCAGCGGAATTCGGCCGACGCCCCCTTCTTCCGCGGCCCGGTTCTCTGTGTATTTCAACAGCGCAAGCTCATCGATGTCGAAGTAGACATACATCGGATCGACCGACACGATCCGCGTCAGCAGCGTCGGCTCGCCGGGGCCCGATTGGACGAGATTCCCTTTCGTCACGTAGGTCCGATCGATCTTGCCGGCAATCGGCGACTTCACTTCGCAAAACTGCAAATCGATCAAGCGGGCCTCGGTATCCGCCCGGGCCGACGTCATCGCCGCCGCGGCTTCATTGCGCGAAGCGAGCGACGACTCGTAGTCCTCCTTGCTGACGGCCCCAGTGTCGCGCAGCTTCACGTTGCGAGCCAGGGTCGCCTCGGCAAAATCGAACTTCGCCTGCCACAGATCGATCTGGGCCTTTGACTGGTCGTACAGCGCTTGGTAAGTGCTGGGGTCGATTTTGAACAGGACTTCGTCGGCAGCGACCATGTCGCCGTCGCGAAAGTTGATCTCCTGCAAATAGCCGCTGACCCGAGCCCGAACCTCGACGGTCTCCTTGGCTTGAATGCGCCCCGTGTATTCGTCGTAATCGACCACCTGCCGTTTGATGGCCGGCGCGACCGTGACCGTGGGTGGGGGCGGCGGTCCCGGCATTTCTGCCGCTGCCGTGCATCCCCCGATCGCCAGCACCCCCAGCAGCAGGAATTGCAGACGTGGGACTGCTTCGACGCGAAACATAGACTCACTCGCTCACTTGCGTATTGCCGCGGCTTTTCGCCGAAACGATGCGCCACAACTCTCGACCACAGCAGACCGAACCAGCGCAAGTATCGCCGCGCCTCAGGGCCATCGCAAGTTACGCTTTGCCAATTGGGCGAAAAACATGGTGGTCAGAACCTCCGCAGCGCGCCTGCCGGACGCTTAACGCGCTGTTCTCGGCGAGCGGCTACTTGGGCAAATACGGCGCAAAGACCGCCGGCGGCTCGGCCACGAAACTGAGCGTTTGGCTACTGGTGGGGTGCTCGATCGACAAACTGCGGGCGAACAGGGCGATTCCTCCGTCGAATGTTCGCCGGCTGCCGTATTTGCGATCTCCCAAAATGGGCGTTCCCAGATTCGCCAATTGCAGACGGATTTGGTGCTTGCGTCCGGTCTCGAGTTCGACCTCTAGCAGCGCGGCTGACTTCGCGCTCGCCAACGTCCGGTATCGAAGCGTCGCCCGTTGGGCGCCCGCAGAATGTCGCGGAACAACGGTCATTTTTTGCAGCCGCTCGTCTTTTTTGACCCAGTCGGTCAGTTCGCCTTGAGCCGGAGTGGGAGGCGACTCAACGACGGACCAGTAGAGCTTGTGAGCGCTCCGCGCACGAAATTGCTCGTTCAGGCGGGCGGCCGCTTTGCTGGTGCGGGCCAGCACCAGGACTCCTCCAACCAAGGCATCGAGCCGACTGACGACGCCCAAATAGACATTTCCCGGCTTTTTGTATTTGCGCTTAAGATACGCCTTGGCGGCGGTGACGACGCTCGGCACCCCCTCGATGACACCCTGCGTGGGCAAGCCGACCGGCTTGTTAATGACCAGGAGGTGATTGTCTTCGTACAGTATTTCAAGTGGTGCCGAGGCCATGGACTGCTCGCAGCGAGGGAGTGCGAGTATTGTAGCGGCATGCAGCATTCTCGCATCATCCTGGCCAGTAGCTCGCCCCGCCGGCAGCAACTGCTCGCGGCGGCTGGCTACGATTTTGAGGTTATTCCCCCCAGCGACGATGCGGAATCCGGCGAAGCGCCGGGCGAATCGACAACGGAACTCGTCGTGCGGCTGGCCAAGCAAAAGGCGGCCGACGTCGCCCGACGATTGTCGGCTGGAATCGTCCTGGGGTGCGATACGGTTGCCGACTGCGGGGGGATGATTTTAGGGAAGCCGACCGACCGGGAGCACGCCCGGCAGATGCTGAAAACACTCCGCGGCCGCGAACATTGGGTCCATAGCGGACTCTGCCTGTGGCGGCGGCCCGATGATCGACTTGAGTGCGCCGCCGCATCCACCCGGCTGATCATGGACCCGATTTCCGACGCGGCGCTCGACGAGTACCTCGACAGCGGCGAGTGGCAGGGCAAAGCGGGCGCCTTTGGCTACCAGGATGGGCTCGATTGGGTCCACATTCTCGAAGGGAGCGAATCGAATGTGGTGGGACTTCCCCTGGAACTGCTTGCCCGGGTGCTTCCCCGGCTACAATAGGCGTTTTGGTCCCCCGCGAAGCGGTCGCCATGGATTTGGCCAGCCGGCCGCTGGAAGATCGCGGCCCGACCTGGGTATATAGATAAGGCAGGTCGGCGTGCGTCGTCCGTTTGTATGCCGCGAGGTACACTCTCCAAAGAGCTGTAAAAACAATCTTGGAGAAACTTGGCTCACCCCCCTAGCGGCCAGTACTATGTTTATGACAATTGGTGTCAGTCTACCGGCAAGGTTGCGGGAAGGTGACTCGAACTAGGCTGCACCTGGATTTGCGCGCCTGAGGATGTTTGTTCGATGGCTCATTCGTCCAGTTCTGCGCCTCGCGAGAACCTGCCGACGGTTGCTCATGGCATGGGTGAGGAAACCGCGGCCGGGCCTCAGACCGACAATACGGTGACCAAGGCTGACTTCATTCCGGTTCAGCTCGAGCATTTCAAGGTCCTGCAAAAGCTCGGCCAGGGGGGCATGGGCTGGGTTCTCTTGGCCGAGGATACGCGTCTCACCCGCCGCGTCGCGCTGAAGGTGATGCGCGGCAAGTACACGCAGGACAAGGATTCCCGCGAGCGATTCCTCCGCGAAGCACGTCTGGCGGCAGGACTGAAGCACGATCACATCGTCACCGTCTATCACGTGGGCGAGGATCGGGGCATTCCCTATCTCGCGATGGAGTTTCTTGAAGGAGGGACGCTGCAACAACGGCTGGAGTATCCCAAACCGCTATCGCTGGGAGCGGCTGTGCGCATCGCGCGCGAGATTGCTGAGGGACTCAAGGCGGCCCACGAGCGGGGCATGATCCACCGCGACATCAAGCCGGCGAACATCTGGCTCGAATCGCCTAAAGGACGCGTCAAGATTCTGGATTTCGGCTTGGCGCGACATTTGGAAACGGCCTCGGGACTCACGCAGGCGGGCGAGATCGTCGGGACGCCCCATTACATGGCTCCCGAGCAGGCCCGCAACAAGAACCTCGATCCGCGAACCGATCTCTACAGCCTCGGCTGCGTTTTATACCGGATGGTGACCGGCCGACTGCCGTTTGCAGGCGAGACGCTGGTCGCCACGCTGACGGCCATTGCCGTCGATTCTCCGACGCCGGTGCGCGAACTGAATCCGCATGTTCCTCCGGCCCTGGCCGACCTCATTCACAAGCTGCTAGCCAAGGATCCCGCCGACCGGCATGCTTCCGCGGCAGCCCTGATCGACGAACTATCGCTCATCGAGCAGGACGTCTCCGGCGGAGCGCGGAGCAGCGTCAGCATTCCGGTGCCGCCGGTCATTCAGATCAATACGGAACCGAAGACGATCGCCGAACGACCCAAATCGGGCAAGGTGGCGCCGCTGGCCGCGCGCAAGTCGGCCGCGACCGAGCGATTGTGGATGTACGCGGCGATCGGCGGCATCGTGCTCCTGACGGCCATGCTGGTGATCGTCGTGTGGCTGGCGATGATGGGGGTTTTTACGCCATCGGGCACGTCGACCACTGATCGCAAAGCTCCCGCCGGAAAAGCAGGCGCGAATCTGCGGTCGGTGGAGCCGCTGGGGCCGAAGTCGGCCGCGGCCGCCCGGGAAATGGCCCAGTGGGCCCTCGCCCAGTCGAGTTCGCAAACCGAAGTGCAAGTTCGCGCGAAAGACCAGAACATTCGCCTCGGGCGGGGCGATCAATTGCCCCGCGAGGATTTCACCCTCGAAGCGGTTCGCCTCCGCGGCTGTCGCGATTTGGCGCTGGTCGATCTCAAGAAATTGGCCGCCATCAGCACGCTTCGTTCGCTGGACCTCTCGGAATCGAATATCGACGACAGCGGGCTCACCGCCTTGGCTCAACTTCCTGCACTCACGACGCTGGAAGTGGAAGACACGGCTGTCGGGGATGCGGGCGTGCAGGCGGTGATTGCCAAAAGTCCGATGCTGGAAGTGCTGCGGATCGGCGGCACGCAGTGCACGACGGCCGTTCTGCCCGCTGTCGCGAAGCTGAAAGACTTGACTGATCTATCGCTGCGGGGACTGCCCTTAGCCGACGCAGATTTGGCGACGCTGCGGCCCAATGTTCATTTGCGTACGCTCGATCTCAGCCAAACGTCCATCGGTGATGACGGGATCCCGCACTTGGTCAACATGCCTGTACTCGAGAATTTGATCCTCGATCGGACGAACGTCACCGCAGCGGGCATCGGTAAACTCGGCGAACAGGGACGCCCGGTTACTCTGAGCCTCCGCAGCACGAAGATCGGCGACGCGGGAGCAGGCCAGTTCCTGAAATGTATCTATCTCGTGTCGCTCACGATCGACATGCAGTCGGATCTGCAGGATGCGGGCCTCGCGCAATTGCAGCAGGTCCCCACGCTTAAGAAGCTGGAAGCTTCGAGCGGCCAATTCTCGATGGAAGCGATCAAACGCTTCCAGGAAGCGCGGCCCGACTGCAATCTGGTGCTGCGTTAACCCCGCCCGATCGCCATCGTTCGCGATCTCTGACGCTACGAAATTGACGCGGCCAGGAGTTGTCTCAGGGCGAAGTGAAACTTGCCCAGCTTGCCGCCGTAGTTGCCGGCGGTGATCGCCACGACGCTTGGATCGGCGGCCGCCTCGATTCCTGCCGCCATCGCCTGCCCCACCGCCTGCTCGTCGACTCCATCGATGACGATTTCATACGCGCAGTTCGCTTCAGGATGCAGCTTGCTGGTCACGCGGCCCCGCAGGGTCGGGCAGTAAGCGTCAGCCGTCGAGGCGACGAGTCCCTTGTACCGCGAACCGACCTTGCTGCCGCTGCGGGCGACGCCGCCGGGAAACGGCATGATCACGCCGGACAGTTCGTCGATCGCCGTGGTCGCCCGGCGCACGGCCGCCAGACCCGCGGCTTGATCGCGAGTTTGGAGAATCAGATTCCCCCCCGCGACTCCCTTCTCCACGCCCACTTTGTCCTCAACGATAAACTCGCCGTCCATGACCGGAATCCGCCAATACCGCCGGCCACCCAGCAGTTTGCTTTTCTGATAGCCGTCGCCAAAGAAGCGAATCGTCTTGCCGAGCGGGATCTTCGTCGAGGCCGACGGCAGTCCGCTATAGACAGCTGTCGTGGGGCAAGTCATTACGCACTGGCCGACGCGGTTGGGCACGCTTTTGGTCAGGGCCTCGGTCGAAAAGCCGAACACCAGCACCGCGGCGCCGGGCCGCCCGTCTGGCGTTTCGCTCGCGGGGACTAGCCGTTCGACTCCCGTTTCCGCATCGCAAGCGATGACCGAGGAGCTATAGCCGGTGAACTCCCGCAGGGCCGCCGCGAGCCAATAGTCGTCGGCCGCGGTCACGACAAGTCGCGTGTAGCGCATGCCGAACGCTTCGGCGAAGGTGTCTTCGATGTACGTGCTGCGCAGTTCCACAGTCCAGTCACTCGCAAATCTGCTGTCGGGCGATCCGAGGACGGACGTTTCACCAGGAGGAGCGCCCGCCCGCTTTACTGGGGCCTCCTACCCTATCGCTTGCTTCCCCGCAGGGCCAGTCCCTATTGGTCGCCGTCCTGATTGGCCCAGACCCTATTCGGGCCACCGCGACCGCTCTAAACTGTACGGTTTGCCCTTCGGGGCCCCGGCTCGGCTGGCGTGGGGAGAGTTCTGTTCCCAGTCGTCGGCTTCGGCGGGCTAATGCAAACTTCTCCGCCCCCGGCGAGGCGTGTCATGACGACCGACGTATATCAACCCTGTCCCTGCGGTATCGACAAGAAGATCAAGTTCTGTTGCGGCGCCGAAGTGATCGCCGACCTCGGCAAGATCGAAGAAGCCCTGCAAGGGGAACAGCGGCTGGGAGCGCTCGACCTCTGCAACAAGCTGCTGGCGGCCAAGCCCGATCGCCCCTGTGTGCGGATGTACAAGGCGATGGTGCAACTCGGCATGCGAGAAATGGCAGGCGCCAAGCAGTCGATCGACGAGATTCTCGCCCAGTCGCCGCGCAATCCCGCGGGACTTGCCATGTCGGCGACGATGGACTGCTTCGACGGCAATGTCGAGGACGGGATCGAGAAGCTGCAAATCGCGCTCGAAGAGCAGCAAGGCAAGCTCGTGAATGCCGTCTACGAGGCGATCGGCGTGGTCGGGCGTTCGCTCGCTGCCGCGGGCGAGGCTGTGGCGGCCCACGCTCATCTCCTGCTGCAGGCCGGCGCAACCCGCGGGCAGGACCGCAATGCGACGTATGCCCTCTTGGAACTCGAAGGGAGCGGCCAGATTCCTCTGGCGGCGCGGGGCGCGCTGTCGTTGGCCGAACTGCCGGCAGAGACGTCGCTTCCCAAGGAAGACGCAATCGAGTTCGGCGCAGCACTGCGTCAGACCGAACAGGGTTGTTGGCTCGCCGCGGCCAAGCGGTTCGAAGCGCTGGCGGAGCGGAATCCCAACGAGCCGGTCCTGTGGCGCAATATCGGCATCCTGCGAGCGCGGATTCTAAATAACGGCGTCGCCATGGAGGCGCTGAAGCGCTATGCCATGTTCCCCGCGGTCCCGCGCGAGCAGGCGCTGGAGGCGATGGCTTTGGCCCTCTTCTTCAGCGATCCGGACGAGATCGATCTGGTCGACGATATGACCACGACGTTCAAGCTGGCCGATTCGGCGGCGATGCGCGAACATCTGACTTCGAGCAAACGCGTGCAGCCGGTTCCATTTGATCCAGCCATGTATCAGGAGACGAACGAGCCGCCGCCGCTGGCGGCATTTCTCGTACTCGACCGCGAGATTCCCGCCTCGTCCGCCGGGCTGACGCGCGACAACGTTCCCAAAATCGTGGGCGAGCTATTGCTCTTCGGTAAGCAGACTGATCGCGATGCCCGAGCCGAGTTCACCACGATCAAGTCGTCCGACCACGAAGCCAAGCTCAAGTCGCTCCGCGAAGCGACCGGACAGCTTTTGGGCGATCAGGTTTCCGAGGAAGTGACCGGCAAGATGCCGGCGGCCAGCGTGGCTCTCTCCGCCAACTGGCGATTCCCGGACGATACGCCACTCGACATGCGCCAGAAAATGGTCACGGAGCACCGCACGCAGGCGCTGCTCAGCGTCTGGCCCAATCTGCCGATGGGGATCTTGGGCGGCAAATCCCCGCGCGTGGCGGTCTCCAGTCCCGAAGGTCAGCTGATCGTCGCCGCGCACATCTTGACGATGGAACTGGCCGAGGAGGAAGAAAACGGCGACTACAATAAGCTCCGCCGCTCGCTCGGGTTGCCGACGCTCGAACCGATCGATCCCGCGGGCGTTCGCGTGGCGGGGCTCTCGCCGGCACAGCAGTCACGGCTCTTGCTCGACAAGGTCAGCGACGACGATCTCATCATGGTCTTCCGCGGCGCGGTGATGCTCGGCGCCCCGCGCTTGCTCCGGCGGGCGGCCAGCGAGATCGTCTCCCGCCCGAGCCTCGACAGCCGCGAGGACTTGAGCAAGGCGGAGGTGTACGACATCCTCGCCCGCCGCGCAAAGACGGCCGACGAAGCGCTCGAATTCAACCACAAGGCACAGGCCGCCGCCCGCGACAAGGGACAATCGCCGGCTCAGTACCTGCTTGCCGAGTTCAGCCTTCGCCTGCGGCGGGGCGAGGGAACCGAGGCCGAGCGAATCCTGCAGACCATTCAGTCGCGGCACATTCGCGAGCCCGGCATCGCCCAAGCGCTGTACGGATTGCTGGCTCAACTGGGTTTGGTCGAACTCGATCCGACCACCGGCTTGCCGATGCCGGCTCGCCGCGCGGGAGCCCCTGCCGGTGCGGCCGCGCCGGCCGGGAGCGGTTTGTGGACCCCCGATCAGGAACTGCCGCCAGGCGGCGGACAACAGAGCGGAAGCCCGTCGAAGCTGTGGATTCCGGGGATGGATTAACACGTCAGGCGATACCAATGGCCGAAGCGGCATGCCGGAGGGTTGCCGCAGATAAATTCGGAAGAAGGCAGATGAATGACGGCTCGAGCGTAAGTGCTCCGCCGGATTACCGTCTTCTGCGTCAATCTGCGGCAGATTAGTTTCCGAAGACCTTTCGAACTCGACGTTTAGTACTTCGTTCGGCTCTCGCAATCTTGCATGTCCTGGCGCGATCTCTATCCCTTCTCGTCGCACTATCT
>JALORD010000560.1 GCA_025459145.1 Pirellulaceae bacterium
AAGCCCGTATGTCGGACAGCACTTCTTCGGCCGTCTGGTGGCGGTCCGCAGGCGATTTGGCCAGCAGCCTGTGGACGATGGCGCAGAGCGCTTCGGGAACTTGCGGAGCTACGTGGTGGAGCGGCTTGGGCTGCTCGTACACGTGTTGAAAGATCATCGCCGTGGGACTGTCGGCCTCGAACGGAAGACTGCCGCTCAGCATGTGATACAGCAGGACGCCGATCGCGTAGAGATCGGACCGTGCGTCCACGGTTTGTCCGCGGCCTTGTTCCGGCGAAAGGTAATCCACCGTGCCCAGGACGATGCCTGTGGCGGTCATTTTGGTGCCGGCGACCACCGACTTGACCAAGCCAAAGTCGGCCAACAGCGCCCGGCGGTTCACGCGGTCCAGCAGGATATTGGCCGGCTTGATGTCGCGATGGACGATCCCTTGCTTGTGCGCCGCCGCCAACCCGGCCAGCGCTTGCCCGACGATGGGCAGCGCCTGGTCCGGGGTCAGACGGCCACGGCGAACCAGCATCTCAGAGAGCGACTCGCCCTCGACGTATTGCATGGCAAAAAAATGGTGGCCTTGATCCTCACCGACAAAGTAGATCTGCACCACGTTAGGGTGCGTCAGCCGGGCGACCGCCGTGGCCTCCGCGCGAAACCGCCGAACGAAATCCTCCTGCCGCGCCAGTTCGGGGGGCAGCACTTTGATCGCAACCGTCCGCTGCAGCGCGGGATCGTAGCCCTTGTACACGTCGCCCATCCCACCCTGCCCGGTCCGAGCGACGATCTGAAAGTGTCCCAGCGACGCGAAGGGCAAACCGTCCCCGACGCCCTCGGCCGGTCCGACAGGTACACCCTCGCCTCGCGCGTCACGAAGCGTCTGCTGGAGGGCGGACAAGAACTGGCTCGCCTCCGTGAAGCGGGCATCCTCCGGATAGCCCAGCGCTCTATCGATCAGTGTCTGGATCGCGTGCGGAACACCGGCTTTGGTGCGCGGGCTGCTCAGATAGGCGGAGACAGGCTCGCCCGTCCCCAGACGGCACAGCAGCGTGCCCAGTTGATAGACGTCGATCCAAGTCGGATCAAACGAGATGCCTGCGTCCGCCATTCTCTGACGGGCGGCATTGGCGTCCGTGGGAAGGTCCATTACGTCCCGCCGGCGCAACGGCAGAGGGCAATGGTCGGGGGCGGAGAAAGGACCGCCGAACGAGCACGACTTGCCGGGCGGAAGCAGCGTGATCGCGCGGGTGGACGGGTCCACACGGATTGCCTGGATGGAGATCGCGCCGTGCAGGCGTTCGGATTCGTGCAGATCACGGACGCACAGGGCAGCGTGCCCGACAAGCTGCAATGCCTCCGCCCAGGGGAGCTTCCCCTGTACCCGCGGAATCGAAGACGCCGCAGCGGTTGGCGGCTGCTCCTTTCGCCTCTCCGGCATGGTAACTCTCGGAAACTTGAGGTCCGTAGCCATCTCGCTCCGCGAGATGATCCGCTGTCCTCTCGCGGAGCGAGAGGGCTACTCTTTCTTCTTCATTTTCTTCTTCAGTTCCAGAAGCTCGGCTTCGGTATCGGAGATCTCCTCGACGGACTCGAGATCCTCGCTGGGCTTTCCGAGTTCGCGTTCGCTGCGGGCGAGTTCCGAAAACGCCTCGGCTTCGGCTTCGGCCATTTCCACTTTGCGAGCCAGGCGATCGAACTTGTTGAAGGCGTCCTGGTCCAGTTCCGGCGTCAAGCCGGCCTGCGACTGAGCGAGTTTGGTTCGGACTTGCGCCGCCTTCTGCCGGGCGGTGAGCGTGCCCAGACGCCGTTGCGCGTCTTTCAGCTTCGCCTGCATGGCCTCCAATTGCCGCCGCAACGTCTGGCTGGCCTCGATGGCGGCGTCGTGCTGGTCGCGGAGCGCGGCGGTGATTTTTTCGTATTCTTTCTTGCGGGTGATCGCTTTCCGAGCCAGATCGTCGTCACCCGCTTCGACGGCGGTCTCCGCGCGGTGCGTCCAGACTGTGACTTGGGCCTCGTTCGAGGCGAGTTCTTTGGCGATGGTCTTCTCGCTCGCCATGGCCCGGGCCACATCGGGTTTCGCGTTACCGATCGCCTCCTCCATCTCCCGGATAGCTTGTCTCAGCATTTTCTCCGGATCTTCGTATCCTTCGACCATGTCATTGAAGTTCGCGGAGATGATGTCGGAGATTCGTTTGAAGATTCCCATGTTCGTGCTCCCGGTACGTGTGGCTAAAGTGCAAAGCGTATGGCGCGGGTTACTCGAACGGCGACACAGGTCGCCGAAACTTCGCGCTCGATACTTGCCTGTCACCCTGTTGATGTAGCGAGAATCGTCGTCCAGTGAGCCCCCGGCTCCGCTCCCACAGCTTTCTTGCCTGACGGGGCTCCCCTGCAGAGCCCCGAAGCGAGATTGCCTGACAACCTAAGCGTAAGTTATCACGACGGTTACGCCCACGCAACAAGGGGCGATCCGGACCTTGCCCGGTAGCGAGACCTGAGCCGGCACGGCGCGAAACGTGCGAAACTACGGCTCCGGCTGCCGAACCGCCAGACTGGCCACATGAAGATTGCAGGCCGTCTGAACCGATCGCGGGGCCGCGCTGCCGACAGCATTGGAGACTGAGACGGCGCGGCTGCCAAGGACTCGCACGACTCTTGCCCGATTTTCTGTTTTCCTGCGCGCATTTTGGCTAGGAGGAAACGGAGATAACAGAGAACGAGCCGGCACTCCGTTCTCTCTGTTTCCTCCTGTTCAATGATTTGGACTCATGCGGTTGCGGCCGAAGGCCGCGTTCGGTTACGGCAGCCGGTAGCTGCACAAGTGCGAGCCGCTGGCGAACCAAATGCGGCCGTCGAGATAGTCGCCGCCGGCGCCCAGCGGGATGGGCGATTTCGCCAGCAGTTTGATGCTCCATTTCTCCGGCTCGATGCGGGCGATCGAGCGCGTGAACAGGGCGTAGACTTCCTGGTTCGGGCCGCGTACGAACACGCGCGGACCCTGGTGCGAGACGGTCCCGCCGAAATCGGTGGCGACCGACTGCTGGTGGACCACCTTGCGGCTGGCTGGATCGAAGACGAAGAAGATGGTCCGGTCGGCGAAGCCCCTGACGAGCTTGTCGGGGCCGAGGCACAGGTCCGTGTAGCCCTGGACGCCCGGAAACACGGGCTCGTGCCACTCGACCTGCTTGGTCGCCTCGTCCAGCAGATAGAGTTCGGCCTGCTGAGCCTTGCGCTCGCCGCCCGTGCCGGGGCTGGTCGTCGTGCCGCCCAGCAGCTTGCCGCCGGGCAGCGCGACGAGGCTCATCGTCGAGTGCTGCGGGAGG